>JAFUQY010000059.1 GCA_017472105.1 Clostridia bacterium
CGCCGCTCATGGCAAAGCGCGACCTGTACCGCATCTCCGGTCACTGGGATCACTACCGCGACGGCATGTTCATCCTCGGCGATCCCGATGACGAAAGTGCGGAATGCTTCGCGCTCCGTCCGATGACCTGCCCCTTCCAGTATCAGGCTTACCTCACCAAAAAGCGCTCCTACCGCGAACTCCCGCTCCGCTACGGTGAAACCTCCACGCTCTTCCGCAACGAGGACTCCGGTGAAATGCACGGTCTGATCCGCGTACGCCAGTTCACCATTTCCGAAGGTCACCTCGTTCTCCGTCCCGATCAGCTGGAAGAAGAATTCCGCGGCTGCTTCGAGCTGGCGAACTACTGTCTGGAAACCCTCGGTCTCAAGGAAGACTGCTCCTTCCGCTTCTCCCAGTGGGATCCGAACAACACCGCAAAGTACGAAGGCACTCCCGAACAGTGGGATCACGCGCAGGGCGTCATGAAGAAGATCCTTGACGACCTCGGAATCGACTACAAGATCGGTATCGACGAAGCGGCATTCTACGGCCCGAAGCTCGACATTCAGATCAAGAACGTATTCGGCAAGGAAGACACCCTCATCACCATCCAGATCGACATGCTGCTGGCTGAAAAGTTCGGCATGTACTACACCGACTCCGACAACTCCCAGAAGCTGCCCTACATCATCCACCGCACCTCCATGGGCTGCTACGAACGTACCCTCGCGCTCCTGATCGAAAAGTACGCGGGTGCATTCCCGATGTGGCTCGCTCCGCTTCAGGTTGAGGTTATCCCGATCGGCAACGACTTCAACGACTACGCGTGGGAAGTTGCAAAGAAGCTCGGCGACGCCGGCATCAAGGTTCACTGCGACGACTCCAGCGAAACCATGCGCTACAAGATCCGTCAGGCTCAGCTCGCAAAGACGCCCTACATGCTCGTAGTCGGTGAGCGCGACATGCAGAACGGCACCGTTTCCGTCCGTACCCGTACCGGCGAAGACAAGGGTGCGATCCCGACTGACGAATTCATCGCAGCGGCTCTCGAAGAAATCCGCACCAAGGCAAGATAAAGCAAACCCAAAAGACCGGCTGCTCTCCCGTAACCGGTCTTTCGCATATGCGACAGTTTTAAAATGCACTTCAAGAACGGAGGACACCATCATGAAAAAACGCACCCGAGTACTCGCCGCACTTCTCGCATGCCTGCTTTCTGCCGGACTGATCTCCTGCGGCAGCGGTGTCAATGAGGAGACCGCACCCGAAACAGCCGCAGATACCGCCGCAGCCGTCGTGGAAACCGAGCCCGTCCCGGAAGAACCCGCAGGCAACGGACGCTCCGAGGTCAAGGACTCCCTTCCCGAAACGATGAATTTCGACGGAACCGAAATCCGCGTCTTCACCAGAGCGGGTGACGGGGACACCAAAATGGAATTCTGCGCGGAAGAGCTGAGCGGTGAAGTCATCAACGACGCCGTGTTCAACCGCAACCTCGCCGTGCAGGAGCGTCTGAACGTCAAAATGAACCTCATCCTCGCGGAAACCACCACCCGGCACGGCTCAACGGGCTCCACCATCCGTGCATCCGTGACAGCGGGCTCCGACGACTACGACCTCATCGGCAACGCGATGTACAACACCATGCCCATGGTCGCGGACAACATGTTCCTGCCGCTGAATAAGCTCCCGTACCTCGATTTCACCGCACCGTGGTACAATCAGGCGTTCCTTGAAACCACCAACCTCAACGGAAACAACTACGTCCTCATGGGTGAGCTGAGCCAGTCCATGATTGCAGGCTCCTTCGCGATGTTCTTCAACAAAAACCTCTTCGACGAATACTACCACGGCGACGTGAATCTGTACGACCTCGTCAAGAGCGGCGAATGGACGATCGACAAGATGGCATCCCTCTGCGAACCGCTCTACACCGATGCAAACGGCGACGGCATTCCCAACGAGGGCGACACCTTCGGTCACTTCTTCCGCAATACCAAAACCCTCGGCGCCGACGCGTTCTTCGGTGCATCCAAGGTCGGATATATCGCAAAGGAAGAGGACGGATCCTTCGTCTTCAACGGAACCAGTGAGCGCATGGTGGAATTCACCGAAAAAATGCACAGGCTCCTGTTTGAATCCAACAACACCCTCCGTCTGGAATACAACGACGACGCGGTCATGACCACGATGCTCAGCCGCTCGACTGTGTTCACCGCATGGATGCTCTCCGGCATTGACTACCTGCGCGACATGGAGGACGACTTCGGTATCATTCCCATGCCCAAGCTGAACGAAGCGCAGGAATCCTACACCTCCTACATCCACGACGGCAGCAGTGCGTTCACCGTTCCGATCACGGCACAGAAGACCGACGCGGCCGGTGCATTCATCGAAGCCATGAGCGCGGAATCCTACCGTTATGTAACGCCGGCATACTTCGAAACCGCGATGAAGTCGAAGTACTCCCGCGACAGCGAAACCTCGCAGATGCTTGACATGATCGTCGAAGGCGTGTATCTCGATTATGCCTACATCTACGGTCAGAGTCTCAACTCTCCGATTGACGCCGTCCGTACCGTTCTCGCCGATGCAGCCGCATGTGAAAACGCGCAGTCCAAGATGAAGGGTATGCAGAAATCCACGATCAAACAGATGGATAAAATTGTGAAAGCATACGAAAAGCTCCTCGAAGACAGCGCAGAATAATCCCGTGAACAGAACAGCCCTGTTTCCCGTTTTTCCGGAAGACAGGGTTGTTTTTGTTTACAGTTTCCGTCCGACCTCGCGCAGGATATCGCATGCGGGTGCGGGAATCCGTCCGAGATAGTCGGGTCCGACGTTGAGAAGATAATTCGCGCCGCGGACAGCGAGGTGATTTTTGATTTCGATCACGCGCTCAGCGGATTTCCAGTTGTCGTCGAATGATTTGTAGCCCCACGTGTCGTTGAGCGTCGCGGGTGTCTCAAACAGCATCGCGGACTTGTCGTCGTCGGGAATCTCGTTGTCGCCCGCGGAGGTGTAGTCGCCGTAACCGTTGCCGATGCGGGAGTTGACAAGGCAGTCGGGCTGGAGCTTCTTCACGAGCTTATACAGCTCATCGGTCTGCGCGGGTGAGATTGTGAACGGGACATCGAACCAGATCAGGCAGAGATCGCCGTATTTCGTGAGAATTTCCGTGACCTGCGGCTTGATTTTCTCTTCGAAGCAGATCGCGAAGTCCTTGTGTTCGGTGTCCGGGTAGTCCCAGTTGTTCGTCCAGTACGCCGCATTGCCGCACCACGTTTTGCCGTTTTTGTATCCGCCGCCGTGCGGGTGATTCCAGTCGAGGTCCTGTGAGTAGTACAGACCGAATTTCAGCCCGTGCTTATAGCAAGCCTCCGCCAGCTCCGCGGTGACGTCACGGCCGAACGGGGTTGCGTCGACGATGTTGTACTTCGACACCTCGGACTTGTACATCGCGAAGCCGTCGTGGTGCTTGGACGTGAAGACCATGTACTTCATCCCCGCGTCCTTTGCGAGCTTCACCCATTCCTCCGCATCGAAGAGGATCGGGTTGAACACCTGAGCAAGCCGCGCGTACTCCGCATTCGGAATCCGGAAATACTGCTGTGCCCATTCCCCGATGTACGGCATCCGTTCACCCTTCCATTCGCCCGCCGGCAGGGAGTACAGTCCCCAGTGGATCATCATCCCGAACTGCGCTTCCCGGAACCATTCCTTGTTTGTCATAACTGCCTCCTGTATTGAAATTTTATAATTGCGTGATTTTTCGGACGCATCTCATAATCCTATTCTACCGCATCGGCGGGATTTCGTCAAGGGGCAAAAACAGAAAACGAACCCCGATTTCCAGTCCGGAAACGCGGAGTCCGTGATTATTCTTTCCTTTTCCATGCCTGCCCGGACGGTAAATTCTGTCATTTTCTGTGAATCCGTGTCGAATTTCCGGGTGAATTTGTCGATTTTTGCGGACTCTAAATGTTAACTTTTCAGCATATTATGTAAAACGCCGCGGGAATCATAATTTACCGTACGCATGCATAGGATGGATTCAGATTTCGGCTGCCTTGAGTTCTTCGAGACAGCTCTTGCAGATTTTCTTTTCCTTGTAGTTGACAACTTCGCCTGCATCACCGCAGAAAATGCAGCAGGGTTCGTACTTTTTGAGGATTACACGGTCCTTTTCCACGAAAATTTCCACCGGATCCTTGGCATCCAGACCGAGACGCTTTCTGGTTTCGATGGGAAGCACGATTCTGCCGAGTTCATCCACTCTTCTTACAATACCTAAAGATTTCATTTTTTCATTCCCTCTCAAGTTAATTTAATTGATGACAGAGACAACAAAATGTTAACTCTCTTTCATGTTGACCACATTGTATCACAGGATTCCCGTCCTGTCAATAGTTTCTGACAATTTTTGTTATTTATTTTTCCAGAAATTTCTCGATTTCCGCCCATTCGACAGCATCCGTCAAAACCCGACCGAGCCATTGTCAACCCGCCGCAGATTCCCGCAGACCGGCGCGGATTCTCCCGCATGATGGAGCTGAAAAAACTTTCTTCCGCCGCATAAAGCCCGCGCAATCCGTTTACAATAGCGATATCAAACAGAAATGGAGTTCACCATGCTTCGGGGATGTCAGAAACGCGTTTACCACATCAGAAATCCGCGCTCCGCTTATTTTGAGGAGGCGTATCTCGTGCTCAGACCCACAGCACCTCAGCCGCACGCCGCTTCCCGTGATCTTGCCGCAGAAGCCGAGCGGATCATCCGGGATGCCTGTGTTCCCTGCCGTGCGAACCATACTCACGCGCCGCTGGTCGGACGGGGACTTGCCTTCGCGCTGGGAGCCGCATCGTCTTCCGCCCTCATCGGCACCATTGCCCTGCTGATTACGGTGGTGTGACGGGACTTTCAGCGGATTTTGTTCGGATTTCCCGCAAAAACAGCACATCCGGCATTCATCCGTCTTGACGGCGGGCAAATTCTCTGGTATAATATATAAGGTTGATTTGTCACGGCTTACGACAATCAGTTTTTTCAGACGAAATCCG
>JAFUQY010000060.1 GCA_017472105.1 Clostridia bacterium
AATATTGCAGGAGAAGCCTATGCCAACGAAAAAATCACGCAAAATTCCGTTCCGCGGGGCGGGTTGTGCGCTTGTGACGCCTTTTACGTCGGGTGCAATCGATTCGGACGCCCTCGCGCGGATGATCGAATTCCAGATCGGCGGCGGGACGGATGCGATCGTTCTGCTCGGCACGACCGGGGAATCCCCCGCAGTTGAGACCGACGAGCGGCAGGAGATGATCGCGTTCGCGGCGGAGAGAATTGCCGGTCGGGTTCCGCTCATCGTCGGATGCGGCTCCAATTCTACCGCGCATGCCGTGTTTCTCACCAGACTCGCGTGTCAGGCGGGCGCGGATGCCATTCTCTCCGTCACGCCGTACTACAATAAGACAAACGAAGACGGTCTCGTCCGTCACTTCACCGAAATCGCCGACGCGTCGTGCTGTCCCGTGATTCTGTACAACGTTCCGTCGCGGACGAATGTCGATATCCCGCTGACGGTGTATGAAAAGCTGTCGGCGCACGAAAACATCGCGGGTGTGAAGGAGTCGTCCGGATCGATGACCCGCGCCGGTGAGATTCTCGCGCATACAGATCTCGCGCTGTACAGCGGAAACGACGGCGACAACGTTCCTCTGCTCGCGCTGGGTGCGTCCGGGGTGATTTCCGTCCTCGCGAACGTGATGCCGGAGACGGTCTCCCGGATGTGCACCGCCGCATTCGCCGGGGATTTCGCGACCGCATCACGGCTTCAGACAGAGACGGCGGATCTTGTGCGCGCGCTGTTCTCGGACGTGAATCCCATCCCCGTAAAAGCCGCGTGTGCCGCGATGGGGCTGTGCGGTGGAGATTTGCGCCTGCCGCTGGTTCCGCTGGATGAAGCGAAGCGGATGCGGCTTGTTCAGGCGATGAAATCCGCGGGCATCTGGGTGGACGGGTGACGGGGTGTCGCGCCTCATCCGGGTTCACGCCTTTATCGGGGTTCTCGCCTCTATCGGGGTTCTCGCCTCTCTCTGTTGCACGCCTTTATCCGGTTGCACGCCTCATCCGTCACGGATTTTCAATCCGCGCCACCTTCCCCACCGCGTTCGGCTATCTGAAATCGTCAATACCTGCGGGGGAAGGCTTCTTTGATTTATGCTCCCGCAGCATCGCCGGAAGATAAACGTGATTCTACGATAAATCAAACCCCAACCACCCGTAGGACTGCGGTACGAACAACCCAAGAAGCCTTCCCCTGCACGCACGGAAAATTTCGGCTTCACAAACGCGATGGGGAAGGTGTCACGAAGTGACGGATGAGGCGTGAACCACCTCTTCCCTATTCCCTCTTCACTATTCCTTCTCTATTCTTTCCCGTCTCGGAGGTACACTATGCTTATCCCAGGTCTTGTTACTGTAACGTTCCGCAAGTTCGGCATTCCGAAAATCTGCACCACTGCATCTGCCGCGGGGCTTTCCCTGCTCGAATGGGGCGGAGATGTCCACGTGCCGCCGATGGATGAGGGTGCCGTTTCCCGCGCGAAATCCTGCTCGGCTGCGTGCGGACTCACCATCGACACCTACGGCTCGTACTACCGCTGCAATGGCACGGATGAGGACATCGACGCCGTCGTCACAACCGCGCATTCGCTCGGGGCTAATAATCTCAGCGTCTGGGCAGTTACACGCGGCACTGCTGACACCGATGCAGCCATGCGGCGCGAGATCACGGACAATCTCCGGCGTGTGTGCGTCTCTGCCGCGAAGTTCGGCATCACCGTCAGTCCCGAGTTCCACGGCGGCACGATCACCGACCACTTTGAGAGCGCAGTCCGGCTGGCGCATGATGTGGCCGAGGACAACCTGAGACTCTACTGGCAGCCGAATCAGTTCCGGGATCTCAGCTACAATCTCAGCGCTCTGGAAGCCGTACAGCCGTTCTTATCCAACGTACATGTGTTTGCATGGGCAGGGCATGATAAGTTCCCTCTGGAAGCCGCAGAGAGCCCGTGGAGGCAGTATATCGAGAGGATTGCGGCGGACGGACGGGATCACGGCATGCTGCTCGAGTTTGTGTGTGATGACACGGAAGAACAGCTGTACCGCGATGCGGAGACATTACGCCGGTGGCTGGGGTGAAACCGGCTGACAGCTGCCGTTCGTTCCCTTCGTAGGGACAGGCGTCCCCGACTGTCCTGAATATCTTTTCCAACAAGAGTGCGTGAAAGCGTGCTCTTTTTTTATCGCATCAGCCTGCGCAGGAGAGCGGCATGGTCGGCGTATTCGGGCTTCTGTGCCTCCGCGGGATTGCGGTGCAGGAACTCCGACGCCATGGCAAGTGCGGCGGGAAACGAAAGCGGTGCGATTGCGCGGATCGTGCGGTACTCCTCCTCCGTGAGCCGGACATTCCCGTATTTCCCGTACATCTTCTTCTCCTGCACCTCTTCCCTTTTCACTATTCCCTCTTCCTTCTTCTCTGTTCCTTCTTCCTTCTTCTCTCCGTCAGGTTGGTTTTTACCGCCCCTGTTATTAACACTCATGTGATTGGAGATAGAATTATTCTCTTTTAACTGGTTAAGGATAGATTGTTTATTGTTTATGTTATTATTGTTTATATGATTAATATTTATATTATTAGAAGGAACATTTGTTCCCGACTGAGAGGAACTTTTCGTGCTGTCTGAGGGTACGTTTTCTTCCTCTGTGACAGGAACTTTCCGCACTGACTGATGGGAACTTTCCGTACCCTCATCCGGTGCGTTTTGTTCCTGACTGACGGGAACTTTTGTTGCTGACTGCGTGCATTTTTGTCCGGGTATTGCGGCATTTTTGCCACTATTCACATCTGCATACGTTGGATTTTCCGGACGTTCCTCTTCCTTCATTCCGACCATTTTCGTTCCCTCCGGAATGAGCAGATACAGCCGGTTCGGCGTGGAAAAACCGTGTCTGACGCGGATCAGAAGCCCCGATTCATCGAGTTCGTTCATCGCGCGCTTGACTGCGGTATCGCTGATTCCCATCGTTTCCGCGAGGGTTTCAATCGGATACACAATGTAAATGTGTCCCTCCTCGTCGCGCCAGTTGTTCATTTTCGAGAGTCCGTAGCGGTCGAGGAAGAGGGTGTAAATGTCCTTCGCCGTGCGGGAAATCTTCATTTTAATCAGGAATCTTGCGTACGGCATGTACTCCGGGCGGGTTTCAAATTCATCCAGATAACGTGTCATTTTCGTCCTCCGTGGCTGTGTTTTTTATGGATAACACCATTATACCATCCCGAACACATGTTTGTCATCCTCAATTTTTCCCACTTTTTTCTCACCCCTTGTTCACAAATCGTTTCCCAGATTTCACGCAATTTTCGCAGGTTCGGGGAGGAATACCCCCACGCGGATGCGGGAATTCGACGGGGATTTTGACGGGATGTGGAGGATGGAAGGAAATGGGATTCGGAGGAATGAAATTTTATTTCACAGTTTGGTCATAATTGGGTTCACGCCTTAATCCGGGTGGCACGCCTCTTCACGCCTCTATCCGGTTGCACGCCTCATCCGTCACTTCGTGCCACCTTCCCCGGCTGCGTTTTTGCAGTTGAAATTTAACGCGACTGCACGTGGAAGGCATATTTGATTTATGCTCCCGCAGCATCGCCGGAAGAAAAACGTGATTTTACGATAAATCAAACCCCAACCACCCGTAGAACTGCGGGACGGACAACCCAA
>JAFUQY010000061.1 GCA_017472105.1 Clostridia bacterium
CCCGGGTCGCCCTGACGTCCGGAACGGCCGCGGAGCTGGTTGTCGATACGGCGGGATTCGTGGCGTTCGGTACCGATGACAAAGAGACCGCCGGCATCACGCACTTTTTCCGCTTCGGGACGGATGGCTTCCTGATATTTCTTGTAGAGATCGCTGTAATACGCACGTGCCGCGAAGACTTCCTCACTGACGTTCTGGGAAGAACCGGTTGCGAGAGCGATCATGCCCTCTTCGTATCCTTCTTTACGCATCTGTGCTTTTGCGAGATATTCCGCATTACCGCCGAGCATGATGTCCGTACCACGGCCTGCCATGTTGGTGGAAATGGTAACGGAACCGAACTTACCTGCCTGTGCAACGATGTCCGCTTCCATGTCGAGCACCTTTGCGTTGAGGACGGTATGAGGAATGCCCGCGCCCTTGAGCTTCTTGGAGAGTTCTTCGGATTTTTCGATGGATACGGTACCGACGAGGACGGGCTGCCCCTTTTCGTGGCACTTCTTGATCTGTTCGATGATGGCACGGTCCTTGCCGTTCTTGGTACGGTAAACCACGTCGGGATGGTCCTTGCGGATCATGGGACGGTTGGTGGGTACTTCGACAACGTCAAGCGCGTAAATTTCACGGAATTCGTTTTCTTCGGAGAGCGCAGTACCGGTCATACCGGAGAGCTTGCGGTACATACGGAAGAAGTTCTGGTAGGTAATGGTCGCCTGCGTCTTGTTTTCGGACTGGATCTTCACGCCTTCCTTCGCTTCGATTGCCTGATGGAGACCGTCGGAGAAGCGTCTGCCGGGCATGGTACGTCCGGTGAAGGTATCGACGATGAGAACCTCGTTGTCCTTGACGACGTAGTCGGTGTCGCGGTGCATAATGCCGTGCGCCTTGATCGCCTGATAGATGTGGTGGGTGATATCGGCGTTTTCGGGGTCGGAATAGTTCTTGATGCCGAAGTAGCGTTCCGCCTTTTCGATACCGGATGTGGTCATTGTGGTGGAGCGCGCCTTTTCGTCAACGATGTAGTCCGCCTGAATGTCGTCGTGGTCTTCCTTGCTGTCCAGTTCCTTGATAACGAACTTGGTCAGGGTTCTTGCGAAGCGGTCCGCCATATCGTACAGCATGTCGACTTCCTTGCCGGGACCGGAGAGAATCAGAGGCGTTCTCGCTTCGTCGATGAGGATGGAGTCCACTTCGTCGACGATGGCGAAATTATGCCCTCTCTGTACCTGCTGGGTCTTGTAGAGAACCATGTTGTCGCGCAGGTAGTCAAAGCCGAATTCGCTGTTGGTACCGTAGGTGATGTCGCAGTTGTATGCCTTCTGCTTGTCCGCCTTCTTCTGACCGTGGTAGATCAGACCGGTGGACAGACCGAGGTATTCGTGTACGCGTCCCTGTTCTTCACAGCCGAGACGTGCGAGGTACTCGTTGACGGTGACGACATGAACGCCGTTTCCTTCGAGTGCGTTGAGGTAGGACGGCAGAGTTGCAACGATGGTCTTGCCTTCACCGGTCTTCATTTCGGTGATGCGTCCCTGATGGAGAAGGATACCGCCGAGAATCTGCACGTCGAAGGGACGCTTGCCGAGGATTCGGTCGGATGCTTCTCTGACGCAGGCAAATGCCTCGGGAAGAATGTCGTCAAGGGTTTCGCCGTTTGCAAGGCGGTTCTTGAAAATATCGGTCTGCTCACGCATTTCTGCGTCGGACATCGCCTTGTACTTGTCCGCGAGGGAGTTGACCTTTGCGAGAATCGGCATGATCTTCTTGACCTGCCGTTCACTGTATGTTCCGAAAATCTTTGTGATGATGCTCATGTCTATGGCAACCGGCTTCCGGGAATGGAAACCGCAGATCCTCCGTGGTGATATGATTACGGTTCAAAAATACTATAAACCGTATAGTATTATACCACACTTTCCCTTCCGTTTCATCATGAAAATGTAAATTAATTGATAAGATGATGATTTTTCCTTCATAATTTTGCCCGGATTCCCTCTCCTGCTTGCAAAAATCCGCTCTTTGGCGTATAATAGTCCTGCAACAACGAAAGGATTGGATTATGAAAGACATCAATATTGTACTGCATCAGCCGGAGATTCCGCAGAACACCGGCAACATCGCCCGCACCTGTGCCGCAACGGGAGCCGCACTGCACATCATCAAGCCGATGGGCTTCACCATTGACGACCGGAAACTCAAGCGCGCGGGGCTGGACTACTGGCATCTTCTCGATATCACGTACTACGAGGATCTGGACGACTTTTTCGCGAAGAATCCCGGGTGCAATTTCTACTGCTTCTCGACCAAGGCACCGCGGTGCTACACGGATGTACTTTACGAGACGCCCGTATTCCTCTTCTTCGGCAAGGAGACGGCGGGACTTCCCGAGGATTTCCTGCGTGCAAATCTCGATCGCTGCGTGCGGATTCCGATGCGGGAAAGCCTTCGCAGTCTGAATCTTTCAAATTCCGCCGCCATCGGGGTGTATGAAGTCCTCCGGCAGACGGGATTCCGCGGACAGCAGAACGAGAGCGAATACCTGACCGAAAACTAAAACAGCGGTGAGAGCAGCTGGAGCACGGCGTGCAGAATTCTCCGGAAGAACCCGGGCTTCATTTCCGTGATTTCCCGGCTGACTTCAAATGTTCTGAGAAAATCGCGCCGGATCTCACCCACGGCATCGGTATCCTTCATCCGCACGCCGCACTCGAAGTGGAGATACAGGCTCCGGTAGTCGAGATTCACCGTTCCGACCACGCCGACCGAGTCATCGGCAAGGACGGTTTTCGCGTGCAGGAACCCGGGCGTGTATTCCCAGATCCGCACACCGCCGGACAGCAGAGCGGGATAGTTCGCGCGGGTCGTTTCAAACACGAGCTTTTTGTCGGGAATCCCCGGTGTGATGACGCGGACATCGACGCCGCTTTTTGCCGCACGGATCAGAGCGCGCTCCATCGCTTCGCTGAGAATGAGGTACGGCGTCATGATCCACAGCCTTTCCTTCGCTTCCCCGATCACGCCGAGATACACGTTTTCGCCGACCGCCTCGTCATCCAGCGGACTGTCGCAGTACGGCTGAACCGTTCCGGATGCATCGTGTTCTGTGCTGGCGGGCGGAAACTCACCGGAAGATTCCCCCGTGATGTAATCCCACATGCGGAGAAACATGACGGTGAAGCTGTGCACTGCCGGGCCTTTCAGCATCACGGCGCTGTCCTTCCAGTGACCGAATCGGCTTGTGCGGTTGATGTACTCGTCCGCGAGATTGATTCCGCCGGTAAATGCCGTTCTGCCGTCGATCACGCAGATTTTCCGGTGATCCCGGTTGTTCTGCAAAGCGGACAGCACGGGGATGAACCGATGGAATACCGCCGCACGGATGCCGTCACGCTTCATCTGCTCCGGAAAACGCCTGCTCAGCCGACGGATACATCCGAAATCATCCGCGATCACGCGCACATCCACGCCGTCCGCCGCTTTCCGTGCGAGAATTTCCCGGATTTCCGACCACATTTCCCCGTCGGCGATGATGAAGTATTCGAGAAAGATATACTTCCGTGCCGTTTTCAGCTCCCGCGTCAGTGCGCCGAAGAATTCCTCACCGGACGGAAAATAGCGCGTTTCGGTATCCGTATAAAGCGGACATCCGGCGGCGTTCAGAAGATACCCTGCCTGCGGATCGTACGGGATTTCCCGCTCAGGCATCGGAATCCGCCGCGCATCATCGGTTCTCTCCATGGCTCTGCGAGATTCCTTCGAGAGACGGCTGCCGCAGAAAATGAGATACACCGCCGCGCCGAACGCAGGGAGAATCAGGATCAGAACAATCCACGCCAGCTTGTACGCCATACTGCGCGATGTGCGGATGATGTGCAGAACAAACGCAAGCGCGATGACGGTCGAGACGAGATCGAACAGCAGATAGTACCGCGCGAACTGCATGACGGCGGCGAGAATCAGATGCAGCTGCAAGGCGATCAGGATTCCGACGGCGAACAGCCTGCTCGTAATCAGCTTCATCCATTTGGCGATCAGTTTTTCTTTTCTCACGTTTCCTCCCCTGAAGTGATGGATTGTAAGATAGTATTCCCGTTTTTGTCTCTGTCAGCCGGCGGAGACGTTTTTTTATGGCATCGGACGCATTTTTAGTCAATCCGCATTGAAATCCGCCGCTGACTGTGCTATAATGTGGACAACACACAAAAAATCTCATTCATATGGAGGAATCGTTATGAAGATTTTATTCCAGGGTGACAGCATCACCGACGCCGGCCGCGACAGAAGTGATCCGCACAATCTTGCGGGCTACGCAAAGTTTTCCGCTGAGCTGATTCAGGCGCGCCATCCCGCAGACGAATTTGAGTTCTTCGATCTCGGTATCGGCGGCAACCGTGCGGAAAATCTCCGCGACCGCTGGACTGCCGACTGCATCGACTATCAGCCGGACGTGGTTTCCATTCTCATCGGCGTCAACGACACATGGCACCGTGCAGGCGACAAGAACTGGATGCCCCACGAATATTTCGAGGAGTGCTACCGCTACTGCCTGACCGAAATCAAGGAAAAGACCAATGCGAAGATCATCATGCTCGAGCAGTTCCTGCTTCCCACTCCCGACAAGGAATTCTTCCGCGTTGACCTTGACCCGAAGATTCAGGTGACCCGCAAGCTCGCACGTGAATTTGCGGACGCATTCATTCCGCTCGACGGCATTTTTGCATC
Organism: Clostridia bacterium; assembly: GCA_017472105.1. The sequence goes on from JAFUQY010000061.1 coordinate 4,723, forward strand.
CCACTGCATCGGCGGTGTTGTTCCCACCATGTGGGCGGCTGACGGCGTACATCCCACCGTGGCAGGTCAGCAGCTGATCGCAGGCTACTATGCCGACGCATTTGACAAAATCTTCGCATCCGTGAAGTAAGAGGCGCATCATGAAAAATATTATTGTGGAAGGACACCGGGGATTCTGCGCGGAATATCCGGAAAACACCCTTCTCTCCTTCGAAAAGGCGATTGAGCTCGGCGTGGACGCATTCGAGTTTGACGTATGGCTTTCTTCTGACAAAATCCCGGTCATCATGCACGACGGCGACACCAAGCGCACCTGCGGCGTACCGGGGCATCTCAGAGACAAAACCTTCCGTGAGATCCGTAAGCTGTGCCCGTCCTCTCCGCTGAAATTCGGCGACAAGTACGACGGTCAGGTGAAGGTTCCCACGCTGTACGAGGTTCTGGATCTGGTCATTCACAAGAATCCCGGCATGAAGCTCGGCGTGGAAATCAAGGAATACACCGAGGAATGCGTGGATATCACCGTTGCCGCACTCAAGGAATACGGCGTGTTTGAAGCATGCTGGTTCTATGCGTTCAACGGACGGATCATCCGCTATCTCAAGGAAAAGTACAACGCACGCACCATGGGCTACCCGGACATTCAGATGGGTGAATTCTGCGGGTACGAATGGTACGACGAAATCGGGCTGTCGATGATGTTCGTCAGGTCCGAGCTGTGCGCGTTCTACCGTGACAAGGGTATGCCCATGCATATGTACTGCGCGGACAACGAGGCGGATGTCAAGCTCTGCATCGAACAGGGCGCATCCCTCATCACCGCAAACGATCCGAGAGCGCTTCTCGCCATCGTAAAGGAATAACAGAATCCCGGGTTTACGGTTTGCGCCGCCGACCCGGGACTTTTTTCTCTTATACGGTTACAGGATGATGCAGATGAGTCCCTGACTGCCTTCGTTGATGATTTTTGACAGGGTTTCGCCGAATTTCTGACGGGCGTCATCCGGCATGTGCTCGAGCTTGGCGTGCAGACCGTCCGTCATCAGATCGTACAGCGAGCGTCCGAACAGATTCGATTCCCAGATTGCCTTCGGGTCGTCCTCAAAATCCTTCATCAGACAGCCGATCATTTCCTCCGACTGCTGTTCCGTGCCGACGATGGGACTGATTTCCGTCTCGATGTTGGTCTTCACCATGTGGATCGACGCGGCGGATGCCTTCAGCCTGACCCCGTAACTGCCCGACTGCCGGACAATCTGCGGTTCCTCCAGCGTCAGGTTCTCGACCGTCGGCATGACGATTCCGTACCCCTTCTCGTTCACATCGCGGATGGCGTCGCGGTACTTGTCAAGCTCGCGCTTCGCGTCGGAGAGTCCGGTGAGCGCGCCCATCAGCTCCGTTTCGTTCTTCATCGGAATTCCGGTCATCTCGGAAATCACGTCGTAATACAGCCCTTCCGGGAGCCGTACCGACACCGCCGCACAGCCCGAGCCCGCGTCCGTTTTCTCGATTTTCACCGCTGCCGGGTCGTTGTAGCTCCCGATGACGGATGCGGCTTTGTTCATGCCTTCGGTGAGCGACTGCAAAAACGCTTCGCGCACGTCCCTGAGCCGGCGGATGTCAGCGGATGCACTCACTGCGGCTTCGCGGATGGCGGATTTCAGACGGTGCTCCTCCGGCAGAACGGCAGTCCACGACGGCAGCTCGATCTCCACCTGCTTTGCCGGAAATTCCTCCAGCAGCATGCCGAGAATCTGCCAGATATCGTCGGTGTTCAGCTCCATGCAGTTGACCAGCGCCACGGGTGCGTTGTACTTCTCCTCGAGCTTCATGGCGAGCTGTACGGCTTCTTCCCGCTCGGGATGGGCGGAGTTGAGGATCACGGCGAACGGCTTGCCAAGCTCCGTCAGCTCAGCCGCAACGCGTTCCTCCACACCGGTGTAGTTGTCCCGCGAAAATTCACCGATGGTTCCGTCGGTGGTGACGAGCATCCCGATGGACGAGTGATCGGTGATGACCTTTCTGGTGCCGTACTCCGCCGCTTCTTCAAACGGAACGGGATTTTCGTGCCACGGCGTGTGAACCATGCGGGTGTTTCCGTCCTCCGTTCCGCCAAGTGCTTCGGGAATCATGTAGCCCACGCAGTCGACGAGCTTGACCCGCATGGAGGTGCCGTCCTTTGTCTGAATCGACACGCCCTCATCGGGAATGAATTTCGGCTCGGTTGTCATGACGGTTTTGCCGCCCGCGCTCTGGGGAAGCTCATCCCGTGCACGGCTGCGTTCGAATTCACCGGGAATACCGGGAATCACAACCGTTTCCATGAATTTTTTGATGAACGTACTCTTCCCGGTCCGGACGGGTCCCACCACGCCGATGTAGACGTCACCGCCGGTTCTCTCCGCGATATCGCGGTAAATGGATGTATCAGTCAAAATAAAACCTCCGCATTGTTGAACTCTGTTACCGTTCAATCCTATGCGGAGGCGTTTGTTTTTATTCCGTTATATGGTCTGCTGTGCGGTCAGCATCGTGAAAAGTCCGTACACAACCGGAACGAGAAGTCCCGGAAGCATGTTGCCAACCTTCACCTTCTTGCCGAAGAAGAGGTTGATGCCGACTGCGAAAATCATGACCGAGCCGACAAGGGACATGCCGGAGATGATTTCGTCCGTGAGGTAGCTTCCGATCACACCCGCGAGAGCCGTGATGCCGCCCTGATAGATCGCCATGGGAATCGCGGAGCACATGACGCCGATGCCGAGGGTGGACGCAAAAATCATGGTGGAGATGAAGTCGAGGATGGATTTGGAGAACAGCAGTGCGGGATCGCCTTCCAGACCGTCCTTGAGGGAGCCGACGATTGCCATTGCACCGACGCAGACGACGAGTGTTGCCGTCACAAAGCCTTCGGTGAAGCGGGAGTCGCCCTGGAACAGCTTGAACTTCTTCATTTTATCGCCGATGGATTCCAGTCCGTCCTCGATTTTCAGAAGTTCGCCGAGGATGGTGCCGATGACGAGGGAGACGATCATGAGCATGATGCCCTGTGTTCCGAGGGAGCCGTCCTCATTCACGACGAGCATTTCCGCCATGGTACAGCTGATGCCGATGAACATGGTGGCGATGCCGAGGGTTTTCATGACGGATTCCTGCATCCGCTCGGACAGTCCCTTTTTCGCAAGCATGCCGATGAGACTTCCGAGGAGGACGGTGATGGTGTTGACGATTGTGCCGATACCCGGCATATAAATCACTTCTTTTCTTTCAAATTTCTGATTGCTGCTCAGCGTTCCACAAAACCAATCTTGCACAATCTCCACGGTCGTGGGATATCGTACAGTCAAAGTTTCAGGTACGCCGAGCCTGCCCGCAGGGGCTGCCCTGCATTAACCGAACATGGAGAGCTGGTTGGTTTTCGACATGCCTTTGAGTGCGCCGTTCTTTTCGAGCAGTTCAAGGATACTCTTGGATACCTTCGCGGTTGTGCGGAGCTCGTCGATGGAGTAGATATTGCCGGACTGCATCGCATTCATGATGTTCACCGCTACCGTTTCGCCGAGCCCAGGGAGGGATGTGAACGGCAGGCGGATTTTTCCCTTTTCGGGCATGTACTTGGTCGCGTGGGATTTGTTGATGTCAACCGGCAGGAAGTCGTAGCCGCGCTGGAAGTATTCGTTGACGAGCATGAGTGCGTTTGCGAGATCCGCTTCGGTTGCGGTAATGTCGCGTCCGCGTTTTTTGATGTCCGCCATGACCTTTCTGACATGCTCCTTGCCGCCCATGACCACTTCACCGTCGAATCCGTCGGGAGCCGCCGTGAAGTAAGCCGCGTAGAATTCCACGGGATAGTAGATTTTGTACCACATCAGGCGGATCGCGTCGATAACATATGCTGCGGCGTGTGCCTTCGGGAACATGTACCGGATCTTCTGCAGGGAGTCGATGTACCACTGCGGTACGCCGTTCTCGTGCATCGCGTCCTGCATGTCCTGCGGGATGATGACGCCTTTTTTGTTTTTCCGGACGAACTCCATGATCTTGAACGACAGGGATTTGTCCATGCCGTACTTGTGAATCAGGGTCATCATAATGTCGTCACGGCACCCGATAACGTCGGAAATCGTACAGGTTCCGGAGGAAATCAGCTCGTCCGCGTTGCCCAGCCAGCATCCCGTGCCGTGCGTCAGACCGGAGATCTGGAGAAGGTCGGTGAAATTTTTCGGCTGAGCGTCCATGAGAACGCCGCGGATGAAGTTGGTGCCCATCTCAGGCAGTCCGAGCGTCGCGGTTTTGGAGTCGATCATTTCGGGGGTAACGCCGATCGGTTCCGTGGAGGTAAAGCTCTTGTACACCGCCGGGTCACTCATCGGAACGTCAAGTACACTGTATCCGGAGTATTCTTCCAGACGCTTGTACTTGGTCGGAATATCGTGTCCGAGGATATCGAGCTTGAGGATGGTATCGTGGAGGTATTTGAACTCGAAGTGCGTGCTGACAATGTCGGAGTTGGGGTCGTCCGCCGGGTGCTGGATGGGGCAGAAATCGTAGATCTCGTATTCCGCGGGAACGACGATCATGCCGCCCGGATGCTGACCGGTGGTTCGCTTGATACCCACGCATCCGTTGACGAGACGATCCATTTCCGCACGGTTGACGGAGATTCCCTTGCCTTCGAGATACCGTGCTGCGAAACCGAACGCCGTTTTGTCAGCGAGCGTACCGATGGTTCCCGCCTTGAACGCCTTGCCCGCGCCGAAGAGGACTTCGGTAAACTTGTGTGCGTCACCCTGTACGTCGCCGGAGAAGTTCAGGTCAATGTCAGGGGTTTTGTCACCCTTGAACCCAAGGAAGGTTTCAAACGGGATATCGTGGCCGTCCTGAGCGCAGATTGTGCCGCAGTTCGGGCATTTTTTCTCGGGAAGGTCAAATCCGGAGCCGACTTCACCGTGCATGAAGAATTCGTTCCACTTGCAGTTCGGACAGCGGTAGTGCGGCGGGAGCGGATTGACTCGGGTGATTCCCGCCATGGTTGCCGCAAAGGACGAACCAACGGAACCTCGGGATCCCACCTGATACCCCTTCGATTCGCTGTTTTCCACCAGTTTTCGCGCAATGATGTACATGATGGCGAAACCGTTTTTGATGATGGAGTCAAGCTCACGTGCGAGACGTTCGGAAACCACTTCGGGCAGCGGGTCGCCGTAGAGATCCTTCGCAAGCTCCCAGCATTTGTTGGTGAGTTCTTCTTCCGCACCGTCGATATGCGGCGGGTAGTTGCCCTCGGGAATGGGGCGGCACACCTCGATCATATCGGCAATTTTGTTCGGATTTTCGATGACGACTTCCCTTGCCACATCTTCGCCGAGGTAGGCAAATTCCGCGAGCATTTCCTCCGTCGTGCGGAAGTACAGCTTGGTTTCGCGGTCGGCGTCCTTGAATCCGAGACCGGACAGAATGACGCGGCGGAAGATTTCGTCTTCGGGATTTTTATAATGTGCGTCGCAGGTTGCGCAGACGGGACGGTTTGCCTTACGTCCGATCTCGATGATCCTGCGGTTGAAGTTGCGCAGGGCTTCTTCATCGGGTACCTTGCCGTCCGCTATCATGAAGTCGTTGTTGGAGATGGGCTGGATCTCGAGATAATCGTAGAACTGCGCCATTTCAACGAGGTCGGCTTCGGGTTTGCCCTCCATCATCGCCGTGAACAGCTCGCCGGCTTCACATGCGGAGCCGAGGATGAGACCTTCGCGGTGCTCTTCGAGAAGCGTACGCGGGATTCTGGGATGGCGGTAGTAGTATTTCAGGTTGGACGCGGAAACCAGCTTGTACAGGTTCTTCATGCCCTCCTGATTCTTGACGAGAATGATCTGGTGATAGGATTTGAGCTTCAGGGGGTCCGCTTTTTCCGCCATGGTGAAGTTCATACGGGAAATGGTGTCGATGCCCTCTTCCTTGAGACGCTCGGACATGCAGGTGAAGATTGCCGCAAGCATTTCCGCGTCGTCGGATGCTCTGTGGTGATTGAAATCGCCGAGCTTGTAGTGCTTCGCGAGCGTATCCAGCTTGTGATTCCGCAGGTCGGGATTCATGTAGCGGGACATTGCGACGGTATCGAGATAGGGATTCTCAAACGGCATGCCGCATTCTTCCGCCGCAAACCGGATGAAGCCGGTGTCGAAGGATGCGTTGTGCGCGACGAGCATTCTATCCCCGATGAACGCGAAGAAATCCTTGAGAACGTCCGCAATCGGAGGCGCATCCGCTACCATTTCGTCGGTGATGCCGGTCAGCTCGGTGATGTTTTCGGGAATATGTACGCCGGGGTTGACGAAGGAGTTGAACTTGCCCTTCACTTCCCCGTTCTGCACGATGACTGCACCGATTTCCGTGATCTTGCAGGTTGCGGCGGACAGACCGGTGGTTTCGATATCGAATACGGCAAACTCGTCGTTGAAGGTGATTTCCTCACCCTTGTACGCCGCGCGTGACGTATCGTCGACGTAGTAGGCCTCCACGCCGTAGATGACCTTGATCTCGTTGTTCAGACCGTCCGCGGTGAGCATGGCGACCGGAAAGCTCTGGAGATTGCCGTGGTCGGTGATGGCGACGGCTTTGTGTCCCCATTTGTGCGCGGTTTTGACGATGTCGTCCGCCTTGATGATCGCGTCCATCGCGGACATATTGGTGTGCAGATGAAGCTCGACACGCTTTTCTTCCGCTTTGTCCTTGCGTCCGATGGTGTCGATCTTGAGGATATCGGTGTGCGCCATGTACAGGTCGTTGTCGAAGGTGTCGCGCTTGATCGTACCGCGGATGGCGTATGCTTTGCCCTTTCCGAAGAGCGTTTCGGTTTCGGGAACCGCTTCAACAGGCACGGTCATTTTGATATAGATGGATGCGTCCTTGTCCGTAGCCGCAACAGTGAACATGACCTTGTCGCCCTTTCGGGTTTCCTTCTGCTGAATGTCAAATACTTCACAGAGGATGATTACGTTCTTGCCGGTGGAACGGATGGAACGGAGCGGAGTTGTGCCGGTGATTTCGAACAGCTCGCCGAATACAACCTCGGGAGAGGAGATATCGAAGTCAATTTTACCGGAGTGAACCACGCCTTCGCGGACGGTTTCCGGGTAATCGCTGCCGTCGAAGAGGGATTGCACCCTCGGGAGAACCGGCTTCTCTTCGACTTCCGGCGCCTGAGGCATGGACTGTGCACGTTCGGCTTCCTGCATCATGCGTTCGTATTCAGCGGAGATATGCGCGGATTCGCTGTTCAGACGTTCCATCTGCTTTGCGACATATTCAGCATACTGCTGCTCGGCGTCCGCTGTTTTTTCGATTTGGATATGTACGGAAATGCTGAATTCGCTGTAAATGATGCCCTCGATGATGCGTGCGGTTTCCGCGAGATTGAGGAGTGTGATGCCGCCCTGCGTGAACGGGATGCGGATGACGATGGTTTCGCCGTCCTGCTCCAGCTCGTATTTATCAAAGAACCCGCTGACCACCACGCCGACCCGCGCCGCTTCTGTCAGGATCTCGCCCATGTAGTCCATGGAGAAGAGCTCGGCGGGATAGTGGGTCAGAATCCGCATCTGGGAGAGCTCGTACGCTTCCTTGATCTGATTCTCGAGTGCGTAAATGTCACGTTTTTTATAAAGTCTCGGCAGGCGGCATCCGACTTCTGCAATGCGGTGTTCCCGGTCGATTCTGAGGGTCAGGTCAGCGGCGTCCGAGAAGATTTCGCGGCCTTTTGCGCTCAGCTCGGGGACCACTTTCCTGAAGACATCCGACAGAGTCCGGGTCTTGTTTTCTGCCATAACTGCCTCCTCAGTTTTCGTTCAGTGCTTTTTTCGTCTCTTCCACGAGGAAGTTCACGGCGTCCGCTTCTTCGACACGGTGCATCGGCTGTCCGTTCTTAAAGAACACGACAAATCCGTCGCCGCCTGCGATTCCGAAATCGGCTTCTCGCGCCTCACCGGGACCGTTGACGACGCATCCCATCACAGCGACCTTGAGCTTCTTTCCGTTGGTCGGAATGCCGCGGATCGCCTCTTTGTACTGCTTTCCGATGCCGATCAGATCGATTTTGGTACGTCCGCAGGTGGGACAGGATACGACATCCACGCCGCCGCCCACGTTCAGACCAAGCGATGCGAGAATTTCCCTGCCGGCGTCAACTTCCTTCACCGGATCGGCGGTCAGGGATACGCGGATGGTGTCGCCGATGCCGTCGAGCAGGAGGGAGCCGATGCCGATGGAATTCTTCACCAGCCCGGAGTAGTCATCCCCAGCCTCGGTCACGCCGAGATGGAGCGGGTAGTCGGTGTTTTCGTGCAGAATCCGTGCGGCGCGGGTCATTTCCTGAATGGTTGAAGATTTGATGGAAATGACGATGTCGGAAAAGCCGCAGGATTCGAGTGCGTCCGCTTCGTTCATGGCGGATTCCGCGAGTGCTTCAGCGGTCGGTGCGCCGTATTTCTCGAGCAGTTTCTTATCCAGCGAGCCGCCGTTGACGCCGATGCGGATGGGGAGTCCGGCATTTCGGCAGGCATCTGCAACCTCGCGCACCTTCCAGCCGTCTCCTATGTTTCCGGGGTTGATGCGGATTTTATCGGCTCCCGCTTTCACGGATGCGAGCGCGATTTTGTAGTCAAAATGGATATCCGCGACAAGGGGACACTTCACGCCGGCGTTTTTCGCGATGGTAAACACCTCGGCGTATTCTTCCCTCGGCACGGCAAGGCGCACGATGTCGCATCCTGCCGCTTCCAGACGCCGGATCTGGTCAAGGCATGCCGCAAAATCGTGCGCGGGTGTATTGGTCATGGACTGGACGGAGACGGGATTTCCACCGCCGATTTTCACCCGTCCTGCTGTAACGGTTCTTGTTGTTTTCTTCATCATACTATATTTCGTTTCGTATTGTTTTCAATGTCAGAACAATGCGGCGATATCCTTGAAGGCGATGACGACCATGAGGATCATCAGCACCACAAGTCCCGCGAAATGCACGTAGCCTTCGATGTTGGGGTCAACGGGTCTGCGCCGGATCAGCTCGATCAGCTGGAACAGGAGCCGTCCGCCGTCCAGTGCAGGCAGGGGCAGGAGATTCATCACGCCGAGGTTCATGCTGATGACAACGGCGAGGTAGATGAGATCCGATATGCCTTCTTCCGCCGCTTCGCCGAGCGCTTTGGTGACGCCGACGGGACCGGAGATGGCTTCCGCACCGTAGCGTCCGGTGACAAGGTCATACAGGGATTCCCAGATCATCTTGATCGTGGATGCGGATCGGAAAACGGCATGCTTCAGCACGGTTCCGACGTTCTTGTCGTCCACGCTGACCTTGAAATCGACGGTTCCGAACTTCGTTCCCTGCATCACAATGGTCGGGAATTCGACGTCGGGAATCGTGAGCTTCTGTCCGCCGCGGATTACGGTCACGTCGATCGGTTCCACGCCCTTGCGCATGACTTCGTACACGACTTCGTCGGCGATGTGGACGCGGGTTCCGTCAATTTCGATGATTCGGTCACCGATCTGCAATCCGGCATCTTCCGCATAGCAGAATCCGGTGTCGTCGGGAACGAACATTGCGATCTCATTCGACGGGAGATACTGCTGGAACGCGACAAGGACGAACATCACAAGGATGCCGACGATCAGGTTCATCGCAGCACCGGCGCAGGTGATGATGATCCTCTGCCAGACCGGTTTGCGGTGGAATGCGTTTTCGTCCGCGGATTCTTCGTCCTCCCCTTCCATAGAGACAAAGCCGCCGATGGGAAGAAGACGGAGACTGTACGCGATATCGGTTTTTCTGGATACTTTGGTGAAAATCTTCGGGCCCATGCCGATGGCGAACTCATGAATGGTCACGCCGAATAGCCGCGCGGTGAGATAATGTCCCAGCTCGTGAATGAAAATGAGGACACCGAAGATGAGAAGTGCGATAATAATGTAGAGTATGCTGATAGGACTCACATCCTTTGGGTAGATTTATCTGCGGGAAATCAGTTCACGGCACATCGCTCTGGCTTCACGGGATGCCGCAAATGCCGATTCCTCGTCCATGGTATAGGATACCGGAATTTTCGTTAACACTTCCATCACAAGAGATGAAATGTCTGTAAATCCGATCTCTTCATGGAGAAATGCGTCGACGGCTTCTTCGTCAGCGGCGATGAGGGACGTGGGTGCTGTGCCGCCTTTGCGGATTGCCTGCCGTGCCGCATCGAGAAGAGGAAATGCGGTGGTATCGGGATTGGCGAAGGTCAGGCTCGAGAGTGCGGCGAAATCCAGGCCTTTTCCGTTCACGGGAGCGGAATGCGGTGCACTTGCGGCATATCGGATACAGTCGCGCATGTCGGGATGTCCCATCTGTGCCATGACGGTGTTATCATTATATTCGACCATGGAGTGAATTATACTCTGATGGTGAATGACAACGTCGACGCGGTCCTCGGGCATGCCGAAAAGCCGCACCGCCTCAATGATCTCAAAGCCCTTGTTCATGAGGGTTGCGGAGTCGATGGTGATTTTTCTGCCCATTTTCCACGTGGGATGGTTGAGCGCCTCTGCGGGTGTGACGGATTTGAGCTGTTCCCATGTGCGGTTTTTGAACGGTCCTCCCGATGCGGTCAGGATGATCTTTTTAATGTCGGAAAGATCCTTGCCCTCAAGACAGCGGTAGATCGCGCTGTGCTCGCTGTCGACGGGAATCATCTCACCGCCGGACTTCGCCATGGTGTCGAAAATCAGGTCTCCTACGGCGATGATGGCTTCTTTGTTTGCCATGCCGACCCGTTTGCCGGACTGTGCCGCGGCGAGTGCGTATCCGATGCCCTCGAGCCCTGCAACGGAGTGAAAAATCATGTCGGC
>JAFUQY010000062.1 GCA_017472105.1 Clostridia bacterium
CTCGAGCAGAAGCGTCGTATTGCTGCGGAGCCGGATTCCCCCGGTGATGTAGTCTCCCGCCGGGATCACGACCGTACCGCCGCCGCTCCTGAAGCATTCGTCCAGTGCCGCCTGAATCGCGGATGTGCATACACTTCCCGGAACCGCGCCGTATTGTAAAATATTGTAAATCATACCGTTACTTCCCCGCAATGATATCCCGGAAGACCGGCGAGAGAATCTTCCTGTTGTCGTCGTCCACGAGGCTGAACCGGTTGCCGTCGTAGGGTGTGCTGAGGTAGTTCCACAGACAGGTCGGAATCCCGTGCTCTCGGCAGAAGTCGGTCACATCGCGCACATACGCCTCCCGCCATGCGAGCTTTGCGTGACGGATCGTGCCGTATTCGCCGTTGTAGAGAATCCTGTCCGGATGCGCCTTCACCCAGTCTGCGGCGGGTTTAAGTTTGTTCCGGATCCATTCGCGGCCCATTTCGTCCCAGCCGTCGAGGTCTCCCGTGCCGTATCCGAAGTAGCGGCGGTATTCCCGGTAGCGCTCCATGTCGCAGGGATACGGCATTTCCCGGTTGTAGACATGCATGTTTCCCTGAAGCAGTCCGCGCTGGTGGGTGAATTCGTTCGGTGCGTAAAAGTGGAAGGTGTAGACCACATTTTCGTCATCCCATATATTCAAATCCTTCAATTTGTCGGGTGAGTTCCACTGCGCACTGCCGATGACGATGATGCGGTTTTTGTTCAGCTCCCGGATCGCGCGGATCGTCTCGTCGGCGAGGGTGTTCCAGTCGTCCGAATCCGGCGTCGTCAGCTCGTTGAGCAGCTCGAACGCGACGTGATCCCGGTCGTGAAACCGTTTCTCCAGCATCACCCAGCAGTCCGTGAACCGCTTTCTCAGCTCCGGATCCCGGCATAAATCGTTCATCTCCGACGCCACATCGCAGTACGCGCCGATCGCTTTGTGCATGTTGAACATCACATTCAGCCCAAATTCCGCGCACCAATCGAAGAAATCGGACAGTATGCCGAGGATTTCCTCCCGGTACACGCCCGGATGCTCGAATTCCTCCAGCACGATCTGGTCAAACCCGAGCCGGATGTGGTCTGCCCCGAGGGACGCGATGTATCCGACATCCTCCCGCGTGATGTACGACGCGAAGTGCTCCATGTCGCCCGGCGTGATCCACATGCGCTTTGACTTCTCCACAACCTGCAGCCGCTTGTAGTTCGTCAGCCAGCCGCCCATGCCGATGCCGTGCTCAAATCCCGTGAATCGTTTCATATCGTTCAATCCTTTCTGCCAGTCAAAAGCCGGATTTTTACCGATTTATAAATGTCTTTATCATCTCCGCGTACAGGGATTTTCCGTCCTTCACAACGCCGCAGTAGCCGGTGTGTCCGTAGCCTTCCATGTACGTGAACGTCACAAGTTCATCCGGATACCCGACATGGAACATCGTGCGGCACAGAAGCTCCGTCTGCTCAAGCCGTCCCGCCATGTCATTGTCCGCAACCACAAACTCGTATTTCGGCAGATTCTCCGGTGACTTCGGCTCTTCGATGAAGTATAAGGGAGCCGCTTCGTCCACGCGCACAAGACGTGTGTCAAGTCCACGTTCGCGGAGCACGTTGAAATGCGTTGTCGGCTGTCCGGCATCGAAGAAATACCCGGCAATCTGATTTCTGTCGTACGCGTCAATGCCGTGTTTTCCGAGATAGTGCGCATCGAACGCCAGCATCATTGAGAGATACCCGCCCGCACTCGATCCGCCGACGGTGAGCACGGAATGCGGCAGATTGTCCCGGCACCATGCCACGCACAGAGCCGCGTCCTCGATGAAATCCGGGAATTTCGCCGACGGGTACATCCGGTAATCCGCAGTCGCGACGGAAATGCCCGCTTCGTTCAGTTCGAGAAAGGCACGCTCGTCCCCGTTTCCCTTGTCTCCGGCTTCCATCCCGCCGCCGTGGAAGAACACGAACAGCGGAGCATCGGGATTGCCGCAGTCGTAGAAATCCAGCTTCTGTTCCGGGAGTGCGCCGTAGGATAAGTCTCGTTTTACCATGGTTTCAGTCCTCGTTTCCGTTTTTCTTCATGATACCACAGGCAGAAGCATTGTGCAAGAGTAAATCGGAATTTTTTCAACAGTTTCCGCAAAAAATCCTTGACAACGGGACAGTTTTATATTATCATTGAATAAAAAATACACCCATCAAAGGAGTGCACATCATGTACGAAAAATTCAAGAGAAGCGAATGGTTCCGCCACGACCGGTTTGGTCTCTTCATCCACTGGGGTCTGTATTCCATCCCGGCGCGCGGCGAATGGGTACGCGGATCGGAAATGCTCTCGGACGAGGAATTCATGGGATTCTTCAACGAATTCAATCCCTCCGACTACAATCCGCGCGAATGGGCGAAGATCGCGAAGGAAGCCGGCATGAAATACGCTGTCATGACCGCCAAGCACCACGACGGATTCTGCCTGTTCGACTCGAAGTACACCGATTTCAAGTCCACGAACACCCCGTGCGGCCGCGACCTTGTCCGCGAATTCCTCGACGCATTCCGCGCGGAAGGACTCAAGGTGGGGCTGTACTACTCCATCATCGACTGGAATCACCCGGCATATCCCGCATACCAGCATCATTCCCACCCGCACCGCAATGACGAGGCTTACAAGGAACGCGAGCCGTTCGAAAACTACCTCAGGTACATGCACGGTCAGGTGGAAGAGCTCTGCACCAACTACGGTCATCTCGACATCATGTGGTACGACTACTCCTACGGCGAGATGCGCGGCGAAAAATGGGAGGCTACCAAGCTCGTGAACATGGTGCGTTCCCACTTCCCGGACATCATTCTTGACAACCGTCTTGAAGTTTCCGGTGAAGGCTTCGGCTCCCTTGCAACCGAAAATCCGACCGTGTATTCCGGCGATTTCGTGTCTCCCGAATGCATCATCCCGCCGGAAGGAATCCTCAACGAGCTGGGCGAGCCGATTCCGTGGGAAGCATGCATCACGCTCAACGATCACTGGGGCTATGCGGCATCGGACGACAACTACAAGGATGAAAGCGTCGTGGTACGCAAGCTGATCGAATGCGTTTCCAAGAGCGGCAACATGCTCCTCAACGTAGGCCCCGACGCGGAAGGACGGTTCCCCGACAGAAGCATCGAAATTCTCCGCGAAGTCGGCAAGTGGATGAAGAAGAACGGAAACGCCGTCTACGGATGCCTGAAGAGCGAATTCCCGAAGCCCGAATGGGGCCGCTACACGCAGAATGGAAACGTCGTCTACGCGCTCGTCATGGATCCGCCGGTAGGACCGCTGTCCCTGCCCGGAATTCCCGCAAGCCGCGTAAAATCCTGCCGTCTCCTCTCCGACGGAAGCGAACTGAAGCTGTTCAGCGACTGGCGCACCGGCAACTACGAAGGCATGGCATACGTCAACATCCCGCGGTACTCGATGTACGATAAGATTTACACCGTCGTGAAGATTACGCTGAAGGATTGATGCATACAGAAAAAGGACTGACACTCACATCAGTCCTTTTCTTTTGTCACATTTCCTTATTCGGCCGCGGGCTGCTCCTGAAGAGCTCTGATTGCCCCCATTGCCTTGTCGATGGTACGGGTGAGAACCTTTTCCTGGGTCTTGACCTTGGAAACGAGATTCTGATCCTTGTTCGAGAACATGGATGCAAAGAAGCCGTCACGGACGTTCGCGCAGTACAGGGTATCGCCGAGGTCAACGACGCGGTTGGAGAGAATCAGGTCGAGCATCGCGATACTTTCTTCGTCGCGGGCATACTTACCCTTGAGTGCGCCTTCGATGTACGCGGGAGTTACTTCCTTCTTCGCGAGATAGTTGGTGACTTCGAGAACTGCGCCGACCAGCTCACGGTTTTGGATCGTGGTGGGCAGTACGGGAGGCATGTAGTAGCTTACACGGCAGTTGTACAGTTCCTGCTCCGTGTCGTACTTCGGATAGGGAATGATACCGAAGTCGGTTTCCATGTCGCGGAGGGAGCCCGCCCAGAACAGGGAGCAGTCCATGAACAGAGCCTGACCCTGCATGAACATGTCGATGTTGGACTGGGGAACGTCGTTGCCGCTTGCGGGGAGATAGGTGTTCATCCCGTAGGTGATGTCGAAAATCTTGTTGAATACGCCGAGGAAGCGTTCGTCGGTTACGCTCAGTCTCGGGGAACCTTCTGCGTCAAGGGTCATGGAAGTTTCACCTGCGCCGATCCAGAAGCTGGGCAGAACCATCTTGGTGTGGGAGAGATAACCGTAATTGTCCTTCGGGCCCATTTGACCGTCGCCGTCGATGTCGTTGCGGACAACATCCATCATGGATGCCATCTTGTCCATCGTCCATTCGCCGGAGAACACGAGGTCGTACGGTCTTTCCAGATTGTTATTGGTAATCATTTCGGTGTTGAACAGCAGGATGTAGGTCAGGTCGTGCGTCGTGATGCTGAGGTCACCGATTGCGGCATAACGGAATCCGGCAAGCTCAAGCGCTTCGTTGACACGGGAATCCCAGTAGGGCTTGGTGAGATCGATGTAGGGAATGTTTTCGTAGTCGAGCAGGTAGCCGCCGGTCAGAAGAGTCGGAGCCGCTACGCAGAATACGTTTGCAACCTGTAAAAAGTCATCGCCCGCCGCAATCAGGTTGCGCACCTGATCGGTTCCGGGATAGCTGCTGCCGATGATGTGCTGCTGGATGTTGGCATCAAGCTGGGTCGACGCGCTTTCGATGATGTTGTACTGTGCATCGTTGAGGGCGTCACCGGTGATTTCTTCCATCACGATCATGTTGCGCGCGTTGGGGTTGTCCATGACGCCGAAGGTGAAGGTTTCGCCGGTGAACGACAGACCTTCGGGAAGATCGGGAGTCGCTTCGGTTTCGGTTTCGGGTTCGGTTTCAACGGATGCACCGTCCGTGGCTGCGGCACCGGCATCGGTATCGTCACCGTTTGTTCCGCTTTCCGCACAGGACGCAAACAGCATCATCAGAACCAGAAACAGGCTGAGAATACGCTTTTTCATAAGGGGCTCCTCCTGATTATAATAAATTATTTTTTCGTTCCATGCACAAAAAATGTGCGTTCCATGTACTCATTATACACAAAACGCACAATTTTGTCAATATGTATTTACCTAATATTCATCATGATTCAATCGATTTCCGGCGGATCTCCGAAATCGGGCACATCCAGCATGACGCCGCCCTGCTTTGCGGATGCATGCGCGACAAGTCCCGGTACGGTGAATCTCGCCGCCAGCCATGCGTTGACCTTCGGCAGTTTCCCGGACGCCATCGCGGAGCAGAAATCGTCGATCAGGAGCGCGTGGGAGCACATGTGTCCGCTGGTAATTCCCTTATAGGACTCCGGCAGACGCGCGAGCTCTTCCTCCTGCACGGGCGAGGGATCGTTCCACTGCCATGCGTGGTTCGCGACCCTGTGCTTGAATTCCGCGCTGTTCTGCATGTCCGCCTTCGCAGCCGTCATTGCACGGGGATTGACCTCATCGCTCACGTCGGTCAGCTCAACGCCGCCGGGTGTCAGCTTGGTCAGAAGATGCTGGGCATTGGAGAACTGGTATCCCGCTTTCGTTCCGTAGAAGGACGACACGGACGACGACGGTGCCTTGAATCCGATTCTCCGGCATTCGTTGACCCGTGCGGTGCCGCCGTTTGAGAGCTGCATCAGCGAAAATTCATCGGAAAACTCGTTGTCCCACGGATTCTCACCCGCACGGAACGGCGTATTCTCCTCCATATCGCGGTAACCGACAGCGGAAACCTTCGTCACATGCGCACCGGTCGCCCAGAGAAGCATCGCCGTGGAGTGCGTCGGATAAAAGAACGGCGGAACAGCGGATGCGGGACGGTCTTCCTGAAAATCCTTCGGGAAGTGGGAGAGGTCGTGGTAGTACTGGCTCTCGCCGTAGATGAATCTGCCGAAGGTGCCGCGCTCGTTCTCCTTTTTGCAGTACATCGCGCAGGGATAGTAGATGCACGTCTCGCCCATCATGTAGGTCAGCCCGGTTTTCTTCACCAGCTCCACAATCTCACCGCATTCCTCCACAGTGCTCGCCATGGGAACAGCGGAATAAACGTGCTTGCCCGCTGAGAGAGCCGCTTTCACGAACGGACCGTGCAGATGCCGCTGAACGAAAATCGCCACGGCGTGGATATCCTCCCGCGCGAGTGCTTCCTCAAACGAATCCACAATCGCACAGCCGAAGGTTTCCGCATAATTCTCCGCACGTTCACGGATTTTGTCGCACACATAAACCTCGCCGACGGCAGGGTGCATCTGGAACAGCTTCACAAAGCTCTTCGCAAACTCACCGCAGCCGATGACGGCAATATTGAACTGTTTCATTTTACATCTCCCGGGTCAAACCCTTCAAAAATCGTCCACGCCCCGTGCGTTTTCATCAGCTTATAGTCTTCCGGTGTCCGCGCGGTCCACATGAATCTGTCAGCACGCCAGAACGCGGTACACAGCTTCACGGGAAGACAGCGCGGGTACTTGCAGTTGTACGCGATGAAATCCGGCCGTGCAATTACGTTGAGCGCCATCGCACCGATGAGGAAATTCAGGGCGTTCTTTTTCTTTTCCCGGAACACATCCGTCGAGAGCATCCCGCGGTACACATCCGGGCGGTTTTTGCGGTACCATCCGATCAGCATGGGGTTGAACGACTCCACGCAGTACGGACCCTTGTATTCTCGGAGAATCGCGTCCGCCTTCGGGCAGAGGGAGGTGTCCGTGCTCTCACCCTTCAGCTCCACGAGAATCGGCACGCGTCCGTCAACGGCGTCAAGCACCTCGCAGAGCGTCGGGATTTTTTCGTCCGTAACGTTTCCGCCCGAGAGAAGCCGCATCGTTTCCAGCTCCGCTGAGGTTTTCCCGGAAAGCAGTCCCTCTTCACCCGTCATGCGGACGAGGGTATAGTCGTGGAACACGTACACTTCCCCGTCCGAGGACAGCTGAACGTCCAGCTCGATGCCGTATCCCGCCTCTGCCGCAAGCCGGAACGCGGAGAGAGAGTTTTCCGGAACCGTCTCCGAATGCAGTCCC
>JAFUQY010000007.1 GCA_017472105.1 Clostridia bacterium
ACGCAGACGCGGCTAAGCAGGGAAGCCCCTGCGGGCATACCGGCGCACTTGAAGCTGGCGGCGTTTGATTTCCCACGACCGTGGAGTTGGCTTCATTGAGTCGGAGTCTGCTTTGCAGCGTGACGATTGCTTCATTAATTCAGAAAACAACAGGAAATGATATATGAACTACAACATTCTTTTCGCGGCAGTGCTGGTGATGACGTTTCTGTCCACGGTGCTGATTTCCAGAAAGCTCATTCCTATCCTCAAGAGCCGTAAAATGGGTCAGACCATTCTCGAGATCGGTCCCAGATGGCACAAGAGCAAGGAAGGCACTCCCACCATGGGCGGCATCGCGTTCATTGCGGCAATCGTCGTCTTTGGGCTTGCCGGATGCGTGTACCTCGCCGTTACCGACGGAATCCGTTCGACCCTGCCCCTGGTATTCACGCTTGCGCTCGGTCTCTGCGGCGGTCTGATCGGCTGCGTGGACGACATGGCGAAGCTGAAAAAGAAGCAGAACGAAGGTCTCACCGCTCCGCAGAAGTTCATGCTTCAGGTGGTGGCTGCTGCGCTGTACCTGCTCGGCATGGCACTGACCTGCGGCATCAGCACAAAGTTCTATATCCCCTTCGTCGGTGCGGAGCTTGATTTCGGCGTCTTCTATTACGTGGTATCCCTCTTCCTCATCGTCGGCATGATGAATGCAGTCAACCTCACCGACGGTCTGGACGGACTCTGCTCCTCCGTGACGCTCGTTGTCGGCGTATTCTTCACGGCGGCGGCATATCTCACGGGACTTGCGGAACCCGACGGCTCCCTGCTTGTTCTCGGTGCATCCGTGATCGGCGGTACTGCGGGCTTCCTTGTGTACAACTTCTACCCGGCAAGAGTGTTCATGGGTGACACCGGCTCCCTCTTCCTCGGCGGTCTGATCGTCGGCGGCGCGTTCATGATGGACAACCCGCTCCTCGTGATCGTTTTCGGCATCATTTATATCATCGAAACCGCGTCCGTGATTCTGCAGGTCGGCTATTTCAAGCTGACCCACGGCAAGCGTCTCTTCAAGATGGCACCGATCCACCATCACTTCGAAAAGTGCGGCTGGAGCGAAATCAAAATTGGCGTGGTCTTCACCATTGTCACCGCGATTGCGGCAGTCCTGTGCCTCGCGTTCGGTCTGAACGTGTAAAGCAGGCATAAAAACGAAATTTACAGCATATACATAGATAGAAATCCCGCGAAAGGAGGAGGATCATGGACAACAGACCAACCCGCGCGCACCGTCGACCGGAGAGTATTCAGCGTCAGGGGATGACCCGTCAGCAGCAGAACGTGCAGAACCGTCAGAACCGTCAGCCCGCACGTCCGGCACAGACGAATCCGCCGCAGACGCAAACCCGTCAGAACGACTACCGGTTTCAGGCGGGAACTGTCAGACGCACCGGTGCCAATCCGCAGTCTCAGCGGCAGAACCGGAATTCGAAGCCGGCACAGCAGCGCAGTGTGGTCCGTCATGTCAGCGATCTCTCCCGGGACGAACGCGCCGTAGCGGAAGCGAAAAAAGAGCTCGCCCTGCGGAAAAAAAGCCGGAAATGGCTTGCAAATTACGAAAAAGACAAGGCTGCGCTTCTTGAAGAACAGGCGGCTGAAAAAACATGGCAGGAAGAAGTCGTACGCTACCGCGGCGGTGTTGACCTGTTCATGACGGGCATCATTCTTCTTCTGATCGTACTCGGCACCATCACGGTGTTCAGCGCGAGCTACCCGATTGCGGTGTACGAAGGAGACGATCCCACCTCCTACATCAAGCGTCAGCTCATGTATGTCGGACTCGGACTCGTCGTCGGCCTGTTCGCCATCATCATCGAGCCGAAGTTCTATAAAAAATGGCTCCCGTTCATTATTTACGCGGCGGGTACGGTACTTCTGATCGCGGTTCTCTTCATCGGTACCACGGAAGGCGTAACCCAGCGCTGGATCAGCATCGGCGGCTTCTTCAACATACAGCCGTCGGAGATTATGAAGGTCGGCGTGATTTTCATGCTGGCATGGTACGCGGACAAATACGAGGAAGCCATGTACGACATCACCCTCGACACATGGTCGCAGTACCGCTTTAACGTGCTTTATCCCGGCATGCTTCTCGGATTTGCGTGTGCGCTGATCCTCGTGGGCAAGCATCTGTCCGGCTTTGCAATCGTTGCGGCAATCGGATTTCTGATGATGATTATCAGCACCAAGCGTGTGAAATGGCTCATCTGCACCGTCATTCCGCTCGCTCTTGCCGTGGGTATCGTGTACCTGATCCTCAATCCCTACGCACTTCGCAGAATCACGGCTGCCGTGGACGAAACTCCCGATACGCTCGGCGCGATGTACCAGTCCTTACAGAGTACCTACGCGATCGGCTCGGGCGGTCTGCTCGGCGTCGGTCTCGGTGAAGGACGGCAGAAATACCACTTCCTGACCCAGTCGCACACGGACTTCATTTTCTCCGTCTGGTGCGAGGAAACCGGATTCGTGGGAGCGGCGGCGCTGATTATTCTCTTTCTTCTGTTCATCTGGCGGGGCTACACCATTGCGCTCCGTGCACCGGATAAGTTTTCCATGCTGCTGGCGTTCGGCATCACGACCCACGTCGGCATTCAGGCATTCCTGCACATGATGGTTACCACCGGACTGTTCGTCAACACCGGCGTGACCTTCCCGTTCTTCTCCTACGGCGGCTCGTCGCTGATCGTGCTGATGGCGGAAATGGGCGTGCTCCTGTGCATCTCCCGGCAGTATTACCGGAAGAAGTCGAATGTGGAGCGCGAACAGATCATGAAGCAGATGGGAATGGAGTAAACGCGAGGGAGTGAAACGCTCTTTTGCAGACAATATTGGAGTAAATTATGAGAGTACTGATGACCGGCGGCGGCACGGGAGGACATGTGAATCCCGCTCTTGCCATTGCCAATACAATCAAGCAGAACGACCCGGACGCGGTCATTGAATATGTGGGAACCAAACGCGGCATCGAAAACAAGCTCGTGCCGAAAGCTGGGTATCCCATGCATCACGTGCAGGTGCAGGGTCTGAGACGGAGTCTGTCTCCCGCGAACATCAAGGCGGCGTGGCTCGCACTGACATCTCCCGGCAAGGCGAAGAAGATCATCAGGGAATTCAAGCCCGATCTCGTTGTCGGCACCGGCGGTTATGTTTCGTGGCCTGTCTGCAAAGCGGCGGCATCCATGGGAATTCCCACCGCGCTTCACGAATCCAACGCCATCGCAGGTGTTGCCGTGAAGATGCTTCAGAATTCCGTCGACCGTATCTACCTCAATTTCGAAAAAACCGGGGAAACCCTCACCTGTCCCAGAGAAAAGCTGGTGAAGGTGGGCAACCCGATCATGAAGGGATTCACCGGCATGACCCGCGAAGAAGCGCGGAAGCAGCTCGGCATTCCCGACAAATACAAGTACATCATCCTCTCCTACGCGGGAAGCATGGGTGCGGAAAAGGTCAACGACGCCGTTCTGTGCCTGATGCGTGAATTCACCGCGAAGCATCCCGAGGTGTACCACATCCACGCAACCGGTTCCATTGAGCTGGAGCTGTGCACTTCCCAGTTTAAGGAAATGGGGCTGGACAAATACGAAAACATCGAGCTCTGCGAATACATCTACGACATGCCTCTGAAAATGGCGGCGGCGGATCTGACCATCAACCGCGTGGGTGCCATGACGGTATCCGAGCTCGCCATCACCGGCAAGTGTGCGATTTTCATCCCGTCTCCGAACGTGGCGGAAAATCACCAGTACAAGAACGCGAAGGTTCTGTACGATGCGGGTGCGGCAGGCCTGTTCGAGGAAAAGGAACTCACCGACGGCGCAAAGCCCCTGATCGCGGAAGTTGAAAAGCTCCTCACCGACGAGGGTAAGGCAATCCGTGACGAACGCAGTGAAAAAATCGTGCAGTTCGCCGTTCCCGAGTCCAACAAGCTGATTTATCAGGATCTTCTGAAATTAGTCGAAGAAAAAAAGAAATAACGCCGTTTCTGCGTATATTTCCTATATTGTTCCAATTATGAAAATTCAACCGAAAGGAGGAATCCGATGAACGAGCGCAGTACACAGCCGCTCTATGTGTATGACCGTGTCTGTCCGAGAGAATCCAAGCGAAAACAGATTCTCCGCGAATACGGCACCGCTCCCGCAAGGCAGAAATGGGACCGTGACGGAAGTCCGAGACCCGAACCCGAGCCGGAGCACAGCCCGCGCAGGCCGTCCGGAAGAAGGAATTCCGGTCCGCGCATCAGACAGGCTCAGACACGCGGCGGCGGTGCGTACAATTACCGTCCCGGTCGTGCGCGCGGCGGTGAAGCAGTCCGTGAAAACACGCTGAAGAGCTTCCGTGAACGCATTGTGACCCTGTTTGAATCCATCGAGGAACGTGGCAGGCGGGATGAAACCATTGCCAGAAATCAGGCAATTGCGTGGAAAAAACTGGTGGAATACCGGCGTGCGATCTTCACCGTGCTGATCCTCCTTGGGGTTCTCGCACTGTTCATGTTCGCGGTCTACCGGTTGTTCTTCGTCATCACGGAGGTGGACGTCAGCGGCAGTGCTCTTTACACCGACAGTGAGATCACCGAAGCTGCCGGATTCTCACCGGGCGACAATCTCTATTCCTTTGATGCCGGTGCGGCACAGGATCAGATAACGTTCAATCTGCCCATGATCCGAACGGCTCAGATCGAGCGAAGCATTCCCAAATCCGTGGCGGTTGCCGTGGAAGAGGATGTGCCCGCGTTCGTGTGCGAAATCTGGGGCGACGACGTGATTCTCTCATCCGGGCTCCGCGTTCTCGGTACGGCGACGGCTGAAACGACACTTCCTGTGCTCGTGCTTCCCGCCGTGGACTATTCCGTAGCGGGACGGGTGCTTTCCTTCGCGGACGACCGGGATGAACGATACATCCGCAGCGTGCTCGGCGATCTTCTCGCGTCTTCCGTATGGCAGAACGGCATGGTGACCCGGCTGGATCTCTCCGACGAATACGACATGGAGATGAGCGTCTCCGGCATGTACCTCCTGCGGCTCGGCGGTGAGGCGGACTGTTCGCACAAGCTCAAGCTCGCGTACAAGACCATCATGAGCGAAGCCTTCACGAAAAATGTCCCCGCGCGCATTGACGTCCGCGATCCTGCAAAGGCGGCGGTCAACTACGAGCCCGGACTGGTGGTGGAATAATCCGTTTACGGCGTAAAATAAATGGAAGAAAAATACCGCCGCAAACCGGAATTTTCCGAAAAAAGTAAGATTTCCTCGGATTTTTCCGGGAAAATTTCAAAAAAACTATTGCAAAAATTCGCTACATAATGTATTATATATCTTAGTATATTGTTTTTATTTACAACACGACAAAAAGCGGACAAGGAGGGCAACTCAATGCCATTTGAACTTGATGATATCAACTACGAAAGCGGCGTGAATATAAAAGTAATCGGCGTCGGCGGCGGCGGCAACAATGCGGTCAACCGCATGGCTTCCAGCATTAAGGGTGTGGAATTCATTGCAATCAACACCGACCAGCAGGCTCTGGCAAAATCCAACGCAACCATGAAGATCGGTATCGGTGACAAGATTACCAAGGGTCACGGTGCCGGATCCAACCCCGATGTCGGCGCGAAGGCTGCTGAAGAAAGCGAAGAAGACGTACGTCTCTCCCTCGAAGGTGCGGACATGGTATTCGTTACCGCAGGTATGGGCGGCGGTACCGGTACTGGTGCGGCTCCCGTTGTTGCAAGAATCGCACGCGAAATGGGTATCCTCACCGTAGGTATCGTAACCAAGCCTTTCGCATTTGAAGGCAAGAAGAGAATGGATCAGGCAGAAGCAGGTATCGAAAAGCTCAAGGAATACGTTGACTCCCTGATTATCATTCCCAACGAAAGACTCAAGAACGCGGGCGAAAAGATCACTTTCCTCAACGCGTTTGAAGTTGCTGATAACGTTCTTCTCCACGGTGTACAGTCCATCACCGAGCTGATTAACATTCCTCAGTACATCAACCTCGACTTTGCTGACGTTACCGCTGTTATGCAGGATGCAGGTTACGCTCACATGGGCGTCGGCGTTGCTTCCGGCAAGGACAAGGCTACCGAAGCGGCAAAGGCAGCAATCTCCAGCCCCCTGCTCGAAACCACCATCACCGGTGCAAAGGGCGTTCTCATCAGCATCACTGCGTCTCCCGACATCGCTCTGGAAGACATCGACACCGCAGCTACCCTCGTAAGCCAGGAAGCAGCGGAAGATGCAACCGTAATCTTCGGTGCGGCTCTCGACGAAACTCTCGAAGACACCATGAAGGTTACCATCATCGCTACCGGCTTTGAAAACAAGAACGAGCTTGACTCCACCTTCCAGAAGAAGCCCGAACTCAAGCCCTTCGCAGCCGGCAGAATCCAGAACGGCGTAAAGCAGACCGTCAAGATCGACAGCGCTGCTCCCGTGAAGAAGGCTGACCCCAAGAAGGAAGAAATCGAAGAAAAGCTGGCGGAAAATGATGAAGACTCCACCATCTCCGACGACGATTTCAACGAAATTCTTGCAATCCTGAACAAGGGCAAGAACCAGGGCGGCGGCTACAACAACGGCAGAAGATTCTGATTCAATTGAAAAATGATTCCCTCGATTTTCACCGATCGGGGGATTTCGTTTTTGTGGATGTGTTCGTCAGAAGGAAGCCGCGCGGTTTTCCGTCCGGTATATGATATGTGGAAAGGAATGAAGTTATGCCAAAAGATTTATCCTGTCTGCGGTGCGGAAGTAGAATGAACTACGTCCGGCGCGCGCGGATTCAGCTGGGACAGACCGGGTGGATTCTCGGGGATCTGCCGAATCTGATTGCCGGATCCATGGAGCTGGATATTTTCAGCTGTACGGGATGCGGTAAGGTGGAGTTTTTTCAAGTGACGGACTACGCAGATTTCGAGGAGGAAGACCGCATCGCGCAGATCAAATGCCCGGATTGCGGCAGGATGCACGATATGGATGACCCGAAATGCCCGTTCTGCGGATACAAATGTATGGACTACTGAAAGGAACAGAACTATGCTCAGAAAAATTCAGCTTCCTACGTTTCCCGAACCTTTGTCGGCGGTATGTCTCGGCACGGCACGGTTCGGCGGGGACTACGATGAGGCTCGCTCCTTTGCGCTGATGGATCAGTACTACGCGATGGGCGGACGGTTCTTCGATACGGCGAATGTCTACGGACGCTGGTCGGGCAGAATGATGAACGAATCGGAGCTGACCATCGGCAGGTGGATGCGGGAGAGACAGATCACCGACGTTGTTGTCACCTCAAAATGTGTACACTACATGCCGGACAAGCCGAACGTCCGCCGCGTGAACCGGGACGACGCGATGCGCGATCTCGACGAAAGCCGCCGCAGTCTCGGCATGGATGTAATCCCGATTTACCTCACGCACCGCGACAACCGCGACGTGGATATCCGCGTGATCGTCGATTTCATGGCGGAGATGGTGCAGAAGGGCATGGTGACGCGGTTCGGCTTCTCCAACTACGCGGCGGACAGAGTTGCGGCGGCGATTGACTACATGGGAGACGACTGGCGTGAGATGTTTGTCGGTGTGTCGAACGAATGGAGCCTGCATCTGGAGACGAAGGTCATGGAGCACGGCGGTCACATCGACGGAAACGACGGACTTGTGATGACGGACACCGCACTGTGGAACCTGCACCGCGAACGTCAGATTCCGCTGATCCCGTTTTCTGCGGCGGCACACGGATTTTATGCAAAAGTGAAGCATGCGGATGAGCTGTCAAAGGCGGAACAGCGTGTGTATGTCGGTCTGACAGAGGAATCGGTGAACAACGGCATTTCCGTCAACTCGCTGTCCGTGGCGTACCTGCTGGATGCGGGAATTCCGTGTATTCCGGTCATGGCTGTCAGCAGTGAACAGCAGCTCCGGGAATTCGAGGAGATTGCATGGTTCAAGGGAGACCTGAACTGGCTCGGCTCGTTTGAGCGATAAATGAAAATCACCCATGGAGGGCGGTTCTGCCTTCACGGGTGATTCTTTGTTTTATGGGTTGTTATGCGTGCAGATTGCCGTGGTAGCCGCGGGACTTGTCCTTTTCCGCCCAGCTGCGGCTGAACGCGAGGATTTTGATCCCTTTGTCCACGGTTGCGCGGTAGATTTTCTCCATGTCGTTCAGCTCCGGCTGGGACATGTTGATTCCCGTCAGACCGGGCAGGGACGTGAGCGTTTCGATGTAGTGGTCGCCCCGTCCGCAGAAATGCACCGCACCGCCGCCGAAGCGTTTCAGGAGTTCACCGTCATAGGGCGCGGCAAATTCTTCATACAATGCGGGTGAGAGATTCATCGCACTGTCGTCGCGGAGGAGAATGACGCCTTTATGCCGGATGTGCGCCCAGTGTACGTTGATGCCCGGTTTGATCGGGAAGATCGAATACCACTTCATCATGAATGCGGTGTAGGTGTCCGTCAGCAGGGTCATCATCGCGTGCACCAGCTCCGGCTCCTCGTAGAGGGCATAGAAGAAATCGCATCCCCACAGCAGTTCGCAGATGTCAAGCGGTCCCTGCGTATCGGGATGATAAACGGCGACGTATTTCTGAATCTTCGGATAGCGGCTGAACACATCGGCGCAGTATTCACCGAATTCGAATACGTTCCGGCCGAGTCCGCCGGTCAGGGAGGGCATGCCGGTTTCCGTGAGTGCGCGGATTTTTTCGGTATCGTTCAGGGGACGCGTGGTCGGCAGGGTGTTCATCTCCCGCGGCATCACAAAAACTTCCGCACCGAAGAGGGACGAGAGAATCCCGGTGCCGTAGTTTGCGCGGACGCAGAGGTTCTGGTTCC
>JAFUQY010000001.1 GCA_017472105.1 Clostridia bacterium
ATACCAAAGTTCTGCCGTACCTGATGCAGGACCGGTATTCCCGCAAGCGCCTGCCGCTGAAGCTGAAATCGTACGTGCTGGAAAACGAGTATCTCCGCGCGCGGTTTCTGCCCGAATACGGCGGACGTCGGCATTCGCTGTACGACAAAGTGCGCGGTGAGGAGCTGTTGTTCGTCAATCCCGTGATTCAGCCGGGAAATCTCGCGATCCGCAATGCGTGGCTGTCCGGCGGTATCGAGTGGAACATCGGCAACATCGGGCACACCTACACGACCTGCGACAACGTCTTCTGCGCGATTCTCAAGGACGGTGACGGGAACGATTTTCTGCGCATCTACGAATTTGAGCGGCTGAAATCCATCTTCTGGCAGGCGGATTTCCATCTTCCCGAGGGCTCGCCGTATCTGATCTGCCACGTGAAAATGGTCAACCCGTTCGATACCGACACGACGACGTACTGGTGGAGCAATGTTGCGGTGCCGGATACCGGAAAGACCCGCGTGCTGTCCTCCGGCAAAAATGTGATTTCCTTCACCGGCGGATGCGATTACGAGCGTCTGCCGTACATTGACGCGATGCCCGGTGCGGATGTGACCTATCCCTCCAACGCGACGCGGAGCTTCGACTACTTCATTCAGGAAAATTTCGAAGGCGAGAGCACATGGGAAGCCGCCGCGTATGAGAACGGTCTGGTCTTCTACGAACGCTCCACGGCACCGCTGTACTACAAAAAACTGTTCGCATGGGGCAATCACCGTGCGGGCAAGCGGTGGCAGGAATTTCTCTCCGACGGCGAAGGCACAGGTTACTACGCGGAAATCCAGGCAGGCATCGCACCGTCCCAGCTCCACGACAAAATTCTGCCCGCGCACGGCGTTTACGAATGGACGCAGGTCTTCGGCGGCGTGAAGCTCGATCCGGATCGGCTGTTCTGCCGTGATTTCGACGAAGCATGCGGCTATTTTGACGAAAATCTCGCCGGAATTGTCTCATCCGACGGCATTTATGCGCTGGATGGAAAGATGAAGCAGCTAGCAGGAACACCCGTGACGCCGGCGGATATCGTTCACTGCGGCTCCGGCTTCGGTGCGCTGGAAGCAATCCGCATGGAAAAAGCCGGGGAAGGGATGCCGCCTGTGTCGATGTGTTTCCCGGAATTCAGCATTACAAAAACCGAATACCCGTGGCTCAGCCTGCTGAAAACCGGTGTCCTCCCGAACGAGAGCGTCCGAGTGATTCCCGATTCCTACATGATAAGCGGCAGATGGCTCCCGATGATGGAGGAATCGCTCGAAAAAGACGGCGGAAGGACATGGTACAGCCTCTATCACTGCGGGGTTGCCGAGTACGAATGGGCGGATCTGACGAAAACGGCGAACAACGCCTACGACGAAGAGGACGACAAACGCCGTACCGAACGCGCGCGTCAGATGTGGCTCGAATCTGCTGCGCTGACACCGAACGTGTGGGCATACCGGAATCTGGCAATTCTTGCCCTGCGGGACGGTGACAACGATGAAGCGGAGCGGTACTACGATCTCGCCATGGAAACGCCCGGTGCATACGATGATTTCGCGCTGGCATCCGAATATCTCGGCGTTCTCGGTGCGTGGCGCAAGTTCGAAAAGCTGTGGAATCTGTTTGAATCCATGCCCGAATCCTGCCGGAACGTTGACCGCATCCGGATCACGGCGGCACGTGCGGCGCTCAAGCTCGATCACCTCGGCTGGCTGGACGGCTTCTTCAAAGAGGAACACCACGACATCCGTGAGGGTGAATGCTCGCTGACCGACCTGTGGTTCGAATTCTGCGCGCGGAAGATGGCGAAGGAACGCGGTGTGGACGTGAATGACGAAGCGGCAATGCAGACTCTGCTGGACGAAGCATGGGATACCTGCCCGCCCGATCCCGCAATCGACTTCCGCATGTCGTTTGACAGGAACCTGAAATACAGAATCTGAGAATCAAAAAACTCCGATCATCGGGATGATACCGGTGAATCGGAGTTTTGCGTTATAATTCGGGAATTTCGTCGTTCTCGCTGTCCCGGCGGATGTTTGCACCATGCCGATCGGGCTGAGGTCCGACAAGAGCTTCGAGCTGCCGCATGGTTTCTTCGGGATCGTACGTCCGGTAGTGAACGCGGAGCACGTCGCCTTCGCTAATTCCGGCGGACGGAACGTAGAACGCGGCATTCTTGTGGATCGACAGGATCATGCAGGTCGGAGGAAGCAGGAGATCGCGCGCCTCCTTGCCGCAGACGAACGAGCCGGGTGCCACCGTCAGCTCGGTATCCACGATGCACGGTTCCTTGCCGTGGTTGTGCGCTTCGGTTTTGCTTTCGATGACGATGTCAGTGAACGCAGTCATGCCGAGCGTTTCGATCACGAGGAAGGAAACGGTGACCGCCGCGGCGATGGGCAGGAGATTGCTCAGGCCGTCGAGTGCTTCCAGCGAAAACGCAAGTGCGATCAGCGGAGTCCGGGACGATGCACTCAGGTAGGACGCGATGCCGATGACGACCATGACGGGGTAGTACGCTTCGGGAAGCAGTCCCATCATCACGAACGCCTTGCCGCACAGCGCACCGACAATGGCACCGAACGCAAGCTGAGGTACGAACAGACCGCCGGTCACGTCCGCGTTGTTTGCCAGAAGCAGGAGCAGTGCACGCACGAGCAGGATCAGCAGAAGCAGGAGCGTCACGTTTCCGTCGTCAAGGAGCGATTCGATCAGGTGATGTCCGGAGCCGATGCACGCGGCGGATACCACACCGACACAGGCGGACAGCGTGAAGATCAGCACGATTTTCAGCATGAACGGCACACGCGCGAGCGTTTTTTTCACAAAATGCCGGATCAGACGGTAGGCTTTCGTGAATCCCGCCGCCGTGAACCCGGAAACCAGCCCAACGGCGATGGCGGACCAGAGAAAACTCAGCGGAAGTGCCGCGTCGACGGTGAAGTGGAACAGGGAATACGACATGTCGGTCAGTCCGCAGAGGAATTGCAGAGCCGCCGTGCCCGCGAGGGTCGAAACAGCCGCCGCCATGAAAATCATCGGTGAAATTCTGCGGTGAGCCTCCTCGACGGCAAACATGATGCCCGTGATCGGTGAACCGGTTGCCGCCGCAAATCCCGCACAGGCGCCGCCGGTCATGATGTAGCGGTCCCAAGCCTGATTTTTCTTCGTGAACAGGGATACCGTCCCGCGTCCGACGGCTGTGCCCATCTGTACACTGGGACCTTCGTTTCCGAGCGGAACACCGCCGAAATAGGTCAGCATGGACGACGCGAACACGAACACGATCGTCTTGACCCAGCAGAACGGAATCAGCCCGCGCAGAATCGCGATTGCTGTGGGAATACCGCCGCCACGTGCATCGGGAACACAGCGCAGGAGCACGGCGGAGATCAGCCCGACAAGTGTCATTCCGAGGATGAAGAGCGGAATGTACCCCGGCTGACTGCGGACGACGGCGTACAGCTCCTCGGATTTGCCGATGACGAAGGACGCCGCGGCTTTGAAGAGGAAAATCAGCGTGCCCGTGAAAATACCGGTGATGACGGAGAAGAGCAGGCACGGCAGAAGAATATTTTTGATATAAGTGGAACGATTGGTATGCATGATTGCCTCGCGGAATTAAAAAACTGCGTTAATTATATCACTTTAACTATCGGGATGCAAGCGGATTTTTTGTTTTTTGCAGTATTTTTCCGCCGGCATTGACAGATCATGGGATATCTGGTATGATAAAAGAAAACGCATCGGAGGTATCTTATGAATCGTGTGAAATTCGCGTATGACCCTGCCGCGCCGTCGCTGTGTGAAGCATTTGCGGGCAAGCTGAAAATCGGTGCCGCCGTGAATACATGGAATCTGCGGGAGGACTCGGACGATTACCGCGTGATCCGCCGGCATTTCAACGTGTTCACGCTGGAGAATCAGTCCAAGCCGGAGCCGGTGCATCCCGAGGAAAACCGCTGGGTATTCGATCCGGTCGACCGGTTTGCGGCATTCGGCGAAGAAGCCGGCGTGACCCTGCGCGGACATACGCTCGTGTGGCACAGTCAGGTTCCCGGATGGTTCTTCCGTGACGGTGAGGAGACGGCGTCCGCTGAACTTCTGTTGAACCGGATGCGGGAACACATCACGACGATGGTCACCCGGTACCGCGGAAAAATCCGTACGTGGGATGTGGTCAACGAAGTGCTCCGTGACGAAGGCGGTCTGCGGGAATCGGCATGGTACAAAATCGCCGGGAAATCCTACATCGCCGAGGCATTCCGGTGTGCTCATGAAGCCGATCCCGATGCGCGGCTGATTATCAATGACTACAACCTCGAGTCCTCCGACGCGAAGGCGGATACGATGGCATCCGTTGTGCGGGAACTGCTCGCGGACGGTGTGCCGGTTCACGGAATCGGAATGCAGATGCACCTCGGTCTGGACACGGACATGGAGCGGCTGAAGAAAAATGTGCGCAAGCTGGCGTCCATCCGCGAAATCGCACCGGACTTTAAGCTGGAAGTGACGGAGCTTGACATGTCCTGCTACCGCTGGGGCGATGAAGCAGAGGATATCCTGTGGGATGACGCCAAAACGGCGCAGTTCTCGGCGAAATACACGGAGCTGTTCCGGTTCTATCTGGAGCTTGCCTGGGAAGGCGTGCTCGATACCGTGGTTTTCTGGGGACTTCACGACGGCGTATCGTGGCTCAACGGCTTCCCGCGGCGGCATAAGAACTATCCTCTCCTGATCGGACGCGATTTTGAACTGAAACCGGCGTTCCATGACGTGCTCGATCTTGCAAAATAAGAGAAAACAGACCTGTTCTGCGGAATGGGTCTTCTCTTTTGGATGAATTTATGGTATAATAAAATAAAATTGATGACAAACGAACGGAGTAAACCAATGAACTACCGCACGGACAGATACGGCAATCCCATATCGATTTTGGGCTTCGGGTGCATGCGCTTTCCCATGAAGCTCGGCAGAACCGACACGGCGGAAACGGAGCGTGAAATCATGATCGCATACCGATCCGGCGTGAATTACTACGACACCGCGTACGTTTATCCGAACAGTGAAGCGGTGCTCGGCGAAATTCTTGAGAAGAACGGCATCCGGGAACAGGTAAAAATCGCAACCAAGCTGCCGCATTATCTGGTGCGCAAACCGGAGGACATGGAGCGGATTTTCACGGAACAGCTCAGACGCCTGCGTACGGACCATATCGATTTCTACCTCATTCACATGCTCACCGACACGGAGACGTGGGAGCGGCTGAAATCACTCGGAATTGAGGAGTGGATCGCGGAGAAAAAGAAATCCGGCGCCATCCGGCAGATCGGGTTCTCCTACCACGGCAACTCGGACATGTTCTGCAAACTGCTGGATGCATACGACTGGGAATTCTGTCAGATCCAGTACAACTACATGGACGAGCATTCGCAGGCAGGACGCCGCGGGCTGAATTACGCTCATCGGAAGGGGCTCCCTGTGTTCATCATGGAACCTCTGCGCGGCGGAAAGCTGGTCACCCGTCTGCCCGATGAAGCAAAGCGTATTTTCGCCGATTATCCCGTGAAGCATACACCGGCGCAGTGGGCGTTCCGATGGCTCTGGAATCAGCCCGAGGTGACATGCGTGCTTTCCGGGATGAATTCCGACGCCATGGTGCGCGACAACATCCGAACGGCTTCATCCGTGAAGGTCGGCGAGCTCGGAGAAGCGGAAGAAGCCATGCTCCGGCGCGTCGTGAAGGCGATCAACGGAAAGATGAAGGTCGGATGCACCGGATGCGGATACTGCACGCCATGTCCGAAAAACGTCGACATTCCCGGAACCTTCGCCGCATACAACCGCCGCTATACCGAAAGCAAATTCTGGGCATTCGTGGACTATACCATCTGCACGGCACTGCGAAAGGAATCCACGGCGGCGTCCAACTGCATCGGATGCGGCAAATGCGAGAAGCACTGT
Source organism: Clostridia bacterium (assembly GCA_017472105.1). The sequence continues at coordinate 5,986 of JAFUQY010000001.1, forward strand.
CCCCAGCATATCGCGATCCGTGAGGAGCTGAAAAAAGCCTCAAAGGAGCTGGAAGGACCCGTGTACCGTATCGTCCGGCGTATCGTCGAGCTGCTGCGGGCATTCTGAAGCAAAACAGAAAAAACACTTGCAATCCCCCGTCGGATATGATATCATGAAATCGGCAAAACAATCCGAACAGGAGGTACAATATGAAAAAATTCCCAATCGGCTTCTGGAATTACACCACCACCGGTCAGCTTCGTGCAAAGGACGTGAAGGACTGGGCGGATCTCGGTATGACAATGGCAAACAGCCCGGAGTTCTGGGGCGGCTTGGACAAGAACGTGATGCTGGAGCTTCTGGACGCATGCGAGGAGCACGGCATCAAGATGATCCTCTGTGACAGCCGTGCACGATGGACGGGAGCCACGGACGATCCGGATGCCTATGAAGCGCGGTTCCGCAGTGCGTACGAGGACTTCGGAAAGCATCCCGCGGCGTTCGGTTTCCATGTGGGAGATGAGCCGTCGAACGAAAAATCCTTCGCGGACTGCTGTGCGGCTCACCGGATTCAGCAGAAGGTCGCACCGGAGCTGACGCCGCACCTGAATTTCCTCCCGTACTGGGAAGGGCAGGAGCAGAGCATCCTCAAGGCTCCCACGTTCACGGACTGGGCACGCCGCATGGTGACGGACGCGGATCTGCAAATCCTGTGCTACGACTGCTATGCGCAGATGAATCCCGAGGAAGACGGCACGCACATGTACTTCACGAACCTGAGAAAGTTCATGGAGGCCGCCGACGCAACGGGAATCACGCCGTGGACGACGCTTCTCTCCGTCGGACATTTCCGGTACCGCTGCCCGAACGAGGACGATCTCCGCTGGCAGCTGAACACCGCAGTCGCGTCCGGGATGAAGGGGATTCTGTGGTTCTTCATCTATGAGCGCACGCCGAAATCCAACTACCGCAATCCGCCGATCGACGAGTTCGGTGAGCGTACGGAAACCTTCGGCTGGATGTCCCGCGTGAACCGGCATTTCCTGCATCAGTTCGGCGACTTCTTCCTGCATGCGGAGCACAAAAAGACCGTACATCTCGGCAAATCCTACGGCGGATACGAGCTGTGGGAATCCGGAAAGACGGACGACACCGTGCTGGATGTCACGAGTGTTCACGGACTGCCGGCGGTTATCAGCTTCTTTGAGCTTGACGGCAAAAAATACCTCGCGCTCGTCAACAATTCCACGAAGGAGAGCGGACAGTTCCGGATCCACGTGCCGAAGAACATCACGAAATTCCAGCGATGGAACTGGGACCACGACCTCTCCGACATGAAAACCGACTGCTGGGACGCGTTCTACACCGAAACCGAGGATCAGTGCATCGGCGGTGACTGGCTCGCTCCCGGACAGATGAAGCTCTACTATATCGAAAAGTAAACACAGCAAAACTGCCCCGATCAGGATTCAAAATCCCAATCAGGGCAGTATTTTTTCGGAAATCACTCAGAATTTCAGCAGATTGATGAACAGACCGCCCTGTACCGTACGGTTCTGGAAGCCGCGCATGTACGGGGTGGAGGTGTAGTAATAGTCGGAGAAGGGAACGCGGTCACGGGTATTTTCAAGCATCGCGCACATGCCGTCAACGACTGCGTCAAGGTATTCGCGGTTGTCGGTGAGGATCGTCGTCCACATCTGCCAGTCGGACTTGGTGTAGTCGGAGCGGACATCGAGCGGCACACCGTAGGGATTGACCTTGGTGAGGTAATACTTCACTTCCATCTCTGCAATCGCGGGATCGAATACGTTCAGTCCGAGCAGCTTGTCCCATACCATGTTGTACTTGAGAGACCAGCTGTCCTCACGGTCGAATGCCAGACGGTAGTGGTCGCCGTCAAATGCATTTTCCTGCCACTGCTTTGCGAATCCTTCTGCCGCATCGCGGTAGCGCTTTGCTTCTTCGGGACTGCCCATTTTGTCAAGCAGCTGTGCCCATGCCGCAAGTGCTTCGATCGCCTTCACGGACAGGTTGCAGTTGTGCGCCAGATGTCCCGCAAAGTCGTCGGTGCAGAGCTGGTTTTCCGGGTTGTAGCCCATTTTCACGAGATAATCCGCCCACTGGGTCAGGATGGCACGGTGCTTTTCGGCGTATGCGGTATCCTTCTTTGCCGCACAGACAGCCGCCACGCACAGGAGCATGTTGCCGCATTCCTCGATGGGCATCTGCTTCATGAACTTGTGCTCCTCGAGGGTGATGCCCTTGAGATAGAGCTTGCCGTCGAAATACCGCTTGATGTAGCGTTCGCTCAGACCGTAGACCTGCATGTTGGCAAGGGGATACTGTCCCACGTCGTGCGGTGCAAATTCGTAATGCCACAGACCGTAGTCGCACATCCTGAAAATCGGATGGAGCATGCCTTCCACGAGGTCGGGATTGAAAATGAGGAACAGCGGGATGGAGGGATAGGTTACGTCCACGGTCGCGATACAGCCGTTGGAGAAGTTTTCCTTGGAGAAGAACTGAAGCTCACCGTCGTACCATGTCAGCTTGTGACCGGCGATTGCCTGACGGTATGCGAGGGAAACGATCTGCGCGTACTTTTCGCTGATTCCGGATGCCTTTGCGACAAATTCCGCGTCGAACCTGTCCGCACGTGCCTTGACGGATTCGTATTCCTCCACAGCGAGCTTCGCGATTTCGTCAAAGGAGGCACCGTCCTTGCGCCAGTATGCCTCGATGTTCACGCCGAAATACTGGATCGACTTGATATCGTCGTAACCGATGCAGAGGAAGCCGGAGACAGAGGTGCCGGACGCTTTCTTTTCACACGCGAGAGCCGGCCATCCATCCATCGGACGGAGACGCTTGTCCTCAGCCAGAACGGATTTGTTGTTGAACAGCGGGTAGGTGGTGTTGTAACGGAATTTCGTCGCCTTGTTCAGCGCAGTAATCGCGTAGGTTTCGTGTTCCGGTGCGATCAGATGCAGGGTGCCCCATTCAATGCGGTGGTCATCCCCGGAGCGGCTCAGCATCTTTTCCTTGCCGGAGGATGCAGTGATGGAATAGGGCGTGCGTCCGTACTGGCATTCCTGCTCGGGATTGTCCACGCACATCTCGAAGCTCACGTCCATGTAAACGGTGAAGTCGTGTTCGCGGCCGTCCTTTGCAACAGCGGTGTAGGTCACGTAGGAAATCGGACGGGAGAGCAGCATCAGGTCGTCCATCAGAAGGGGTGTCATAAATTCAACCGTGAGCGTCACGGCGTCGTTTTCGAATACATACCGCGTCGTCAGCGGGAGAACCTCAACCTCAACCTGCTCGAGAGCGTCCGGTTCGGTGCAGGTGCGGGAACTGTCGGGCATCACCTTGCCCATGAAGCGGTAGTGAATGCCGTCCACGGTGAGAACCCCCGTCATAAACTGACGCTGACCGGTCCAGTGACGCGGAACATCGTCGGTCAGACGGTCAGTGAAGGACCACACGTTGAGATACGGGTCAACGGTGAGAAGCGGATACGCGGGTGCACGGAAGTTTTTCATAGCGGATATCCTTTCGCGTTTTTTCTTTCATTATAATACGGTCGCCGCCGGAAATCAAGTTCTTTCAAAATCCGCGGCAATTTGTTCACATATTTGTTACAAAATTATTTACTCACACAAACTTGACTGTCCTGTTGGGGCATGGTTTATAATAGAATTATCAAAGAATATAAACTGGAGAATGCTATGCGGATTCGTGATGTGGAACAGCTGACCGGGCTGAGCCGGAAGACAATACGATTTTACGAAGCAAAGGGACTTCTGAACGTGGGACGGAGCGACAATTCCTACCGGGAGTACGACGAGGACATGGTGGAACAGCTTCGCCGGATTGCGGTACTCCGCCGTGCGGGAATTTCGCTCGGGGACATCCAGCTCTGGCAGGACAGCGTCATCACCACATCGGAAATGCTGCACAAGCGTCTGCACGAACTGCGGAGCGCGGCGGATATTGCGATGGATCAGGTCAAGCTGTGCAGTGATCTGCTGGAAAGCATGGACACACAGCGGTACCGGCTCGACGGCTTCGAGGATGAATCCGATCTGCCCGAGAGGGAACCGGTTCTGCCGTGCATCGGAATCGACATCGGAACGACAACGATCAGTGCCGTGGTGCTCGATCCTGCGGCAGGGGAGTCCGCCGGGGTTTACACGCTCCCGAACGATTCCAATCTGGAAAGCGGGAATCTCTGGGAAAAACAGCAGGATCCCGACAAAATCATCGAGCGGATTGACAGGCTCATGGAATCGCTTCTGCGGCGGTATCCGGGCGTAAAATGCATCGGCATCACCGGACAGATGCACGGGATTGTGTACGTGAACGCGGACGGATGCGCGGTGTCGCCTCTCTATACATGGCAGGACGAGCGCGCGGGACAGGGGAATCCTTCCTCATGCCGGCTGCTCTTTGAGAAAACCGGGTACACTGTCTCGCCGGGCTACGGACTTGCCACCCATTTTGACGAACAGCGGAACGGAAAAGTGCCCGCGGACGCAGTGAAAATCTGCACGATCATGGATTATGTCGTCATGCACCTCTGCGGGAACAAGTCTCCCGTGACGCACAGCTCCAATGCCGCGAGCTTCGGACTGTACCGCACGGACGAAAACCGCTTCGATACGGATGCTCTCGAAAAAGCCGGAATGGACCCGTGGATTCTGCCCGACGTCACGGATGGATGCGAAATCGTCGGAACCTTCCGGGGAATCCCCGTGGCGGCGGCAATCGGTGACAATCAGGCGAGCTTCATGGGCTCGGTGCGCAATCCGCTGGAGTCGGCTCTCGCGAATTTCGGCACGGGAAGCCAGATTTCGATGCTCGGCGGCGGTATATAGTCCGATTCCGCGATTGAAATCCGCCCGTTCATGGAAGGCAGACGGCTTCTGAGCGGATCGGCTCTCTGCGGCGGACGTGCATATGCGCTGATGGAACGCTTCTTCCGGGCGTATGTGACTGCGTGCGGCATGGCGGTGTCCGAGCAGTACGACGTGATGAATACCCTCGCGCGCCGCGGAATCGAAAGCGGACGGATCCTCGATATGCGGACAACCTTCTGCGGAACCCGGAACGATCCCACCCTGCGCGGTTCGATCTGCGGCATTTCCGAGGACAACCTGACGCCGGAAGCCATGATCGCGGGA
>JAFUQY010000063.1 GCA_017472105.1 Clostridia bacterium
GTAAATTTTTGAGTGTACAGCCCGATTGCGGTTCCGGAACATCGCTGAATTTTCTGCATGCCATCCCGTCTTCGCAATCTCTTCCGGTGTCGGTAGTCTCAGATTGTAGCCGTATTGGAACAAAGCCTTCTTCGCCAGTCGTATTACCTCCCGCGACCAGGCATCGGAAGGGGTTATAATATCTTTTGTTACATCTACCCGTCTGAGCTTTGCACCATCCAATAAATCCACACCCGAATCTGCCATAATTTCTTTCAGGATATCAGCGAGCCGTGCACAGGACTCCGCATATTCTTCGGGTGTGAATAATTTTGCCATAGCCTGTCCCGGATATAAAAGCTTCGCCGGTGTGACAAACCATCTGGCTTTGTATGTTTCGTGTTTCTTATGATATTTCTTCTCATTATTCGGAGTGTAGTGAATCTCCATGCGGAAACCTCTGTCCGCGTATTTCGAGAACACGGTTCTGTCCTCGTGATTGTAAAACCAAATCTTTTCGTTCTTGCCGTCCCGTTCGTTCTCGTATGTATGCTTCAGTTTGTCGAAACAGGCTTTTTCAAGATAAACGACGGCACTGTATGTGTGAATGAATTCCTGCATTGCAAAATTGCCTCCTCGGTAAAATTTATATCATTGTTTGGTGTTGATAGAAATTTACAGAGAGCAATTGGTTTTTCATTCGGGTTAACATAATGATAAGAATATGATGTATCCGATGATAGCTCTAATATAAAAATAGGTTATATAGGGATATAGGGTTACTTGTGTATCAGATTGAAGAAAAAACAGGGGGGAAACCGGAATCTATATAAGAAAAATCGGGACTCCGTGAAGAATCCCGATTCATTTATTTTTTCAGTTGTATTGAATTATGCCTGAGGTAATTCAAACTCCCATCAAATCCTCACCCGGCAGTCGACGACCGTGTCATCCGTCTCAAATGTCGTCCCATCCGGCAGGGTAATCGTCTTATGCGCACCGGCTTCGGATTCAACATGCAGTACGAACTCGCCGTTTTCCGCTTTCCAGTCGACATAAACCTTGCCGCATCCGGTGTAAACGCTACCTCTCGCGTGAGTCCGTCTGTCAATGCGCGGCGCAATGCTGATCTTCTTTTCCGCGGCGGAGATTGTACGCACACCGAGAACCACGGCGGCAAATTCATAAATCGCAATCGCACCCCATGCGTGGCATTCGCTTCGCGGTGCATCGGGCGTTTCCGGAATGGTCGAGCAGTTGAGATCAATCAGCCCGCGGAGGCGATTCATCATGCGCTCGGTTTCTGGGTAAAGTCCAGCCTGCTCAAGCGCGCGGAACCAGAAGTACGCATACGCAAACGTGCATTTTGTGTCAAGCTGTACGGCGTTTTCCATGATTCTGCGGGCGCGTGCGGGATCGGCAATACCGGTGAGAGTACACCATACCTGCATGTGCTGGCTGAAATATGCGTGATTGAGATCGTCCGCATACAGTCCGCGTTCTTCGTCCCAGCAGTGCTTTTCAATCGCATCCGCCACAGCATCCGCACGGGTACGGTATTCGTCCGCTGTGCTGTTTCTGCCGCAGACTTCGGCAAGTCCGGCACCGAGACGGAGGAAGTAGACATACATCGCGGAGGCAATTGCCATGTGGCTGTCATCCCCTGTGGAAACTTCGCCGACACGCCATGTGGTTGCCCAGTCGATGAAATCCCAGTACACGGTTTCGGTGAGAAGTCCCGTTCCGTCGATCCTGCCGTCAAACCACTCCAGCACGCCGTCGATGGCACGGAGATTTTCACGCACGAGCGTTTTGTCACCGAACCGCTTGTAATGCTCGGCAACCATGAAGATATAGTAGAACGAGAAGGACGGGATGAACTGCGGCTCGACCGTGGGATAGCGGCTGGACAGAAGACCGTCGGCACGCTGGGAGAGGCGGAAATCGTTGATTGCCTTGCGCGCGAGAGCGTCGTCGTCGGTGAGCTGATAGTTGAAAATCATTTGCAGGGAAGTGTCCATTGCATACTGGAGCTGTTCGTAGTAGGGACAGTCCTCGTAGGATTCCTGCATGCACCGCATCAGCGTAGAGACGGAGATTTTCCAGAGTTTGTTGTCTGTTTCACTGCCGAAATCGCAGTCGTCGGGGTATGTCAGCGGATATCCGACCTCCGTGAACGTGAAGCCGGTCAGCCGCACATCGCCCTCCGTTTCAATCCGGATGATCCGAGCACAGCGGAACCAGAACGGCTCAAAGGTCAGACTGCCGTCAACGGTAATTTCATCATACGCACCTCTGAACGAGAGGGTACGGTCGAGACGGTCTTTCTTTTCAGCCCCGCTTCCGAACGATTCGGCGTATGTGATTTTTGCCTTGCCGACGCCTTCAAAGGAGAAGACAGGGAAGCCGAAGGTCAGCTCATCCGCGATATAGAATTCGTCACCCGAATCGGTGAACATGACTTCCTTCTGATACATCATGGGAATCCGGCGCGGGATGACAAACATGGGATTGACAATGCCGTAAGGGTATTTCTTTTCTCTGAGAGAATGCACCTCGGCGAGAACCTTTGCGCTGACCCAACCGGGCTCTTCCGCATGATAATTTTCCTCAAACATCGCGGCGGCGGCATGTCCCGTGTGTCGTACAACCTCCGCATACGGAGAAGCGGCGCATTCCCACGTGTTGTCGGTGCGGATCACGGTTTCACCGCAGTCCAGCTCAGCGGCGAGCAGCATGTTTCCCGTACGGCGGACACCGTAAATCGCACAGGGCTTTGTCATGTCGCAGTTGTCGGCAAGCTGGAGAACCTCGCAGTAGATTTCGTTCTCACCCGCTTTCAGACAGTCGGCGATATCAAGCGTGTCGTAGTATTTTTCTTCCCCGGACGAACGGCATGGACCGAACGCCGCACGGATGCCGTTGACGAACAGCTTGTATCTCGCCTCGGCTGAGATGCTCAGCACGGCTGTATCGGGTTTGCCGGTTAGCGTGAATTTTTTGCGGAACAGGTAGATTCTGTTGTCGGAGAAAACCGCTGACGGGTGCGTGATCCAGTGGGATTGAAACATGATGGTACTCCTGATAATGTGATGTGTGTTATTGATTTTTATTATAAGGCAAACGATGTGGATTGTCAAGAACAGCGCGGATATTGCACGGAATGAGGGCGGATACGGACAAAATTTGAGACATAAAACTTCTGACCGGAATGCATCTTCGGATACGTCTGATGATGGCGGAACAGCTCCTGCATGACACTGCATTGTCCGTGCTTGAGATTTCCGAACGCTGTGGTTTTCCATGTCTGTCCACCTTCAACCGCCAGTTTCTCAGACGCAACGGCATCTCCCTGCGCGAGTTCCGTAAGAGGGAGTGAGAGAGACGGGAACGGGGTGTACCGAATGCCGGTTATTCCGCGCAAAAAATGCGGCAGTATTGTGCTGAATGCCTGATTTTTGACATGGATTAATAACCCAGTTATAGCAGTGGACGATTGCAGACGCGAAATGTAAAAA
>JAFUQY010000064.1 GCA_017472105.1 Clostridia bacterium
CTCGCTCAATATAATTGCTGTGATCATGTCCGGCGGTATCGGCATTCTCGCCGGCATGAGCGCAGTCGGCTACATCAACAACAAGAGCCACGTCGGATGCTGGCACAGTTTCCCGATCAGCCGCACGAAAATGTACCTGATCGAAACCTCCGTGCGTGCCATCTATTTCACGATTGCGATTCTCGTCGGCTTTGTTTCGTCCCACATCCTTGCCGCAGTCGTGTTCGGCTTCATCGGCATCCCGCGCATGCTCCTCGTCATGCTCGTCGGACTGATGCAGGCTGTCTGCTGCTACCTCATCGTTTACAGCGTCACTCTCCTTGCGGGCGGTCTCTGCGGCACCTCTCCGATGCGGTTCATCATGCTCTGCATCATCAGTTTCCTTCCCGTCGCGCTGTATGCACTGTTCGTGTATCTCTTCTCCGACGGCATGATGATTGAAGGTGCGAACCTGTACGAGAGCTTCTATTTCAACGACAGCTTCATGGAGGTCATCTGCCTGCCGTACCGCGTGGTGATTTTCGCCGGACTGGAGGGTAATTACTCCGTATTCCAGTGCCTGTGGCTGATTCCCGAAGCGGCGCTTTACTACATCGGCGGTCTCCTGCTGCACAAATACAGAAAGAGCGAGGCGACCGGAACCACCATCGTGTGGAAGCCCGTTTTCACCGCGGTCAAGTATGTGATTCTCTTCACCTGCGGTCTGTTCGGCATGTTTGCCATCGGATCCGAGTATGTGACCGGCAGTGACAGCGTTCTCCGCGCGGTTCTCGGCACACTCATCGGTCTGATTATCGCCTTCATCGTCATGAACGCCATTCTGTACAAATCCTCGCGCTCCATGTTCAAAGGCATCCGTCCGTTCCTTGCCTGCACGGCTGTGACGCTGGTGTTTGTGTTCCTCATTCCCCTGAATATCACCGGACTGGTCGGCAGGGATTACAGCGCACCGAACGTGAAGCGTCTGGAAATCGACGGCATGACATTCACCGATCCCGATACGATCGACACCCTCATGGAGCTGATGCTTGAAGACGAAACCATTGCACTTCCTTCCCAGAGCAGCAGACTCACCATGGACGGCGATCAGGAGTATCTGGAAAAATGGTTCCCCAATGCCTCCGATCCCAAAAACTGGGACAGCAAATACACCGAGCTTGGTCTTGAAATCGAGCCGAGCTACACCTACTGGCTGAGCAGTATCCGCGTGATCGAGTACCCGAAGTTCGGTATTCCGTTCGCAAAGTCAATCGAGATTGACAAGAACAGTGCATTCTGGCAGACGGTACGCCTGAGTCAGGAATACCGCGATGCGCATGATGTTTCCGGCTTCCCGACGGATGAGGTGTATGAAATCGATATCACCATCGGTGAGGAAAGCCTGTATATGTATCAGAGCAACGGCAGGGACAATGTGTACGGCTCTCCGTATGTGGATGTCGAGGCTGCTACGGTTGAATACATCTCGGCAACCCTCAGCGAAAGCGAAATTTCCGTACACTACGCCGGCGACGCATGGAATGCACCCGCTCAGGCGATTCTTGACGCGTGCGTTTTTCCCGAGGGCTATCCCGATCAGCCCATCGTCGGCAGAGTCTGGGTTATGTGCCGTGTGGGCAATACTTCCCGCTCCTATACCTACCCCGTCTACGCGGACAATGTCGCACTCATCAACGAGTTCGGACGCCAGACCGCAGCGGCAAAGGAACAGTACAGCGCGGATGCACAGAAATTCTACACTGCCAGCACCGCAGAAGACGTGATCGCGCAGATTGTTCCCGAAGATACCCAGGCGGTTCTTGTGAACTACGAAACCTCCGAGGCGAAAAAGCTGGATTACGATGAACTCTGCACGCTTCTCTCGGATGCTGTCACCGTCGGACGCACCAGCCGCTGGGACAACACGAGCAATACTCTCGCGAGCACCGTTCCCTATGCCATCTACATCAGCCGCGGAACCGACAGCAGCCACAACGAAATCCGCTTCCGCCGCGATGCCGTCACAGAGGAAGAAATCGCCGAAATCTTCGCATCCCTCGACTGAAACCCTTCATTTAATTGTATAATACGATAGTGAATCAATAAAAAAATCTGCGTTGGTCACAGGAGAAGTCCCGTGAAGCCGGCGCAGATTTTTGTTTTGTCAGGTATTGCCCGAATATTCGCTTTCTCTCGGACGGAAGAGCAGGGAAATGCACCAGATTCCCGCCAGAGCGACAAGTGTGTAGATGATGCGTGCGAAGATGGAATCCTGACCGCCGCAGATCCATGAAACAAGGTCAAAGCGGAACAGACCGATGGAGCCCCAGTTGAGCGCACCTACGATCACCAGCAGGAGTGAAATTCTGTCAAGCATAGCGATACCTCCTTTCTTCGGTTCAATGGACAGTATGCCCGTTTTCGCACCCGGATAAACGGAATGCCGCCGGAAAAATTTTCATAGAATCGCAGGGAAGGGGATTTCCCGACACCTTTATTTTCTGTATGAAAAGGAGAACTTATGCTTGCACTGATTCTGTCCGTTCTTGCCGGATTTTCCGCCGCGGTTCTGTCATCCGACGGAGTCAACCGTTTCCCGCCGCCGCTCTCACGCGAGGAGGAATCGGACTGCTTCGCGCGGATGCGTCAGGGAGACATGGCGGCAAGAGAGCGTCTGATCGAGCACAATCTCAGGCTGGTGGCGCATATTGTCCGCAAATACTACGCCGCCTCCGCTGGAGAAGAGGACCTGATCTCCATCGGTACCATCGGGCTTATCAAATCCGTGGATTCGTTTGACGCGGACAACGGAACGAGATTCGCCACCTATGCCGCCAGATGCATCCAGAACGAAATTCTCATGTACTTCCGCTCCCGGAAAAAGCTGGCGCAGGAGGTTTCCATCCATGACACCATCGACACCGACCGGGACGGCAACGCGCTGACGTATGAGGACATCATCAAAGTGGACGACACCATCGCCGACGACATTGACGCGAAAATCAAGATCACGAGAGCCGCGGACTACATCATGAAGGAACTGGATGCACGCGAGAGGGAGATTGTCATCCTGCGCTACGGGCTCGACGGCAGACGTCCGAAGACCCAGCAGGAGGCAGCAGTCAGACTCGGAATCTCGCGGTCGTATGTATCGCGCCGGGGCTAATGTAAGCGGACGCCGGAAATTTTTTCAGATTAACATTTCTTAAACATTTCCGAATCAAAACCCAAACACTGCTGCGGTATAATACAGTCACAACAACAAAAACAAACGAAACGGAGATACCGATATGGAAATGAAGAATTTTGAAAAGGCTGTACGCGAAGGACTTCAGAAGATTGAAGACGGTGTTGTCACCGGATATAAGAAAATCGAAAACGGCGTGGTGGAAGGCTATAAAAAAGTGGAAACCGGCGCTGTGGAAGGCATGAACAAGGTCAATGACAAGATGATTGAAAAGCTCTTCACAAAGGAAGGCGAGACTGTGGAAGAAGCGAAGAAGCGTCTGTCCGGCGAAGACAGCAAAGAAGAGAAATAATCGGAGGGAACCGCAATGAACAGAAACGATCAGAACTTCATCGCACAGAAAATCCGCGCACAATACATGGAACAGCAGCCCTCCGATCTGGACGAGCTCCGCGCACTGGATGCCGAGGTCAAGCGTCCCGCAAACGTATTCGGGTACGTGTTCGGCGGAATCGGTGCCATCATCATGGGGATCGGAATGAGCCTTGTGATGACCGATATCGGTGCGTCGCTCGGACTTGCGGACAGCATGCTCCCCGGCATCGGCATCGGCATCGTCGGTATGGCAATGGCAATCTTCAACTACCCGATCTACAAGAGCATTCTCACATCCCGCAGGGAACAGTACGCAGACGAAATCCTCGCACTCCGCGTAAAAATCATGAACCGATAAGCGGGAAAGCACTCGCGGGAATATACGGCGCATTTTCAGTCGGATATTGCAGACATCCCACGACCGTGGGGTACATATCAATAATAAATTTTTATAACACAGAAAGAGGTAAAATCAATGGCAAATTTTTTCAAGAAAGCATTCAGTGACATGAAGGAATCCGCAAAGGAACAGCACAAGGTTGACAAGGCAAACTTCGCCGCAGCAAAGGCAGAATCCAAGGC
>JAFUQY010000065.1 GCA_017472105.1 Clostridia bacterium
AAACGAGAGCCCCTATAACCATGTCTATTTCTTCTTTCCTTTCGTAAGATCATAACTGATCCCCAGCAGAAACGCCATCGTATCATCACTCACACGGCCATCCAGAGCCACGGTCAACCAGTGATTCCGGTTCATGTGATATGCCGGATAGATCCCGCGCTGTCCGTGGAATGAGCGGAGAACCTCCGGATCGCATTTTACGTTTACGATATCAATCATTTCGTCTTTATCAAGCCCCAGCTTTGTCATCGGAATCCGCATGGCGATGGCGAACCACTTGCGGTTGTCGGGATGACGGAACACAGCGGTGACAAAATCCCCTGTGAACGGATAATCCGCGGTGATGCTGTAGGTGGATTCGATGTAAGTTTCAAGTTCGGTTCTGGTCATTTGTCCGTATCTCCCAACAGTTCCAGCGTCCGCTGATCTGCCTTACCGCCGAAAAATTTCTCCAGTGCCCGATGGAATACCGAACCGTCTTCACTGACCGCGGCGAACAGTGTCATGGACGAACGCAGCTTCATGGCGTCGATTCCGCCGAAAATGGCGTTGGGATTGGATTCATCCAGCATCAGCAGGGCTTCGGTGATCTCATGCAGTCTCACATTTCTTGACAAGTTAATGTAAATGAACTATAATGGTTAATGCGGATTAACTTATTATATCAGAGGTGTATCATGTCGGCTTTGAATAAATATATGAACGCGAATATCGTGTTTTCCAAGTTTTCACGGGATTACATGGAGCTGAAAAAAGACCTGCCGATCCGTCCAAGCGAGATGGGTGTGATCAACATCATTACAAGGCGGGAAGGCAATTTCACACCGCTGATGCTCGCGGAAATGATCGGCGTATCCAAACCCATGATTGCGGCACACATTCAGGCACTTCTCAAAGAGGGATACATTTTCAGGGAAGCGTCTGCGGATGACAAACGGAGCTTTTTCGTCCGACCAACTGAAAAAGGAAAAGCTCTTGCCGATGAATTTGAGGCAAAACAGACGGGATATCTGAAAACGATCGAAGCAAAACTCGGTGCAGCCGAATTTGATGAACTGATCCGACTGCTTCAGGATACACAAACCATACTTGAAGAAATAAAAGAAGTATAACTATGCAGAATACAGAGATCAACAAGGCTGTACCGTGGAATCCGTGGCACGGATGCAAAAAGGTAAGCCCCGGATGCAAAAACTGCTTTGTCTATAAGATGGATAAGCGTTACGGACGCGATACGACCATCATTACCAAAGGCAAAACCACATATGAACTGAAAGACAAGGACTGCCCGCCGAATTTTCTTGTTAAGCTATGCTTTTCATCCGACTTTTCATCGAAGAGGCTGACGAATGGCGTGACGGCTGCTGGGATTTCATCCGCCGCAGGAAAGACTGCATTTTTGTGACCACCACCAAGCGTCCCGAAAGAATCGCGCAATGCGTGCCTGCCGACTGGGGTGACGGCTGGGAGCATGTACACATCAGCATTTCCATTGAGAATCAGGAAATGGCGGATATCCGTCTGAAGCATTTTCTGGAAGCTCCCGTGAAACATAGGGAAGTGTTCTGCTCTCCCCTGATCGCACCGATTTCTATCGGAAAATATCTGGATACCGGACTCATTAAATGCGTCAATGTCGGCGGCGAGATGTCCCCGAAAAACGAAGTCAGACCGATCTTATGGGAATGGGTGCGCGATCTGTTTCTTGAAGCGAAGGAACGCAATATCGAGTTCTACTTCCACCAGTGCGGCTCGATGTTTATGCGGGACGGCGTGAATATCGGCAAGTGGAATCTAAACGATCAGATCGCCCGTGCCGCGGAGATTCAGCATGAGCTGGAAGAAATGTACGGCGGGACAACGAGCGGCAGTACGGTACGGGAATAAGAACAACAAAAAATCGGGACTCTCCGCTGTGTGAATCCCTATTTTTCTGTTTTTATGCATGAACTGTCAGAAAGTCAATGTCTGTGGTATTTCCTGCCTTACCGGTTTCCGAAATGCAATGTCATGAATTCCATGAAGTGCATCCAGTCCTCGGGTGCCAGATCGTGTCCGCCTTGACGGAGGTGATAGCCGATGTATCCCGCATGGAACACATCGCCCGCTTCCGGCATATGATCGGCGGTCAGACCGGGTTTGCCGTAAACGGTGTATGCCTCGGAAGCTGCCGCCGCACCGAGAAATTCGGATACGGGATCGGACCATCCGTCATCGGTTGCACTGCATACGTACAGCAGACGGGAGCGACCAGACCGAGAACGGTATGCTGGTCGAAGGGAAGCTCTTCTTCGCGGTTCTGCCAGGCGGTGAAATCTTCCGTGAACCAGCGGGAGAATTTGTCGGTGATGTTGAAAATCCGCTCGCCGTTCTTGCCGCGATGGATTGCCGCACCGCTGCATCCGGAATTGTTGGAAATCGTCAAAGCGAAGCGCTCATCCATTGCACCCGCGAATACTGCGGTTTTGCCAAGCCGGGAATGTCCGACCACGGCACAGGCATGAGGGTCAATCACAGGCAGAGTCAGGGCATAATCAAGTACACGGCTTGCGGCATATGCCCAGACCGCCATTTTGCCGACCTTGCGGTTTTGGATTGCCTTCTGATCGGTGAAATACGGCAGAAGACCGTCTTCAAAATTGTCGTCATCGGCAGTCACACCGCCGCAGAATATCGGTGCCGAGACTGGATTCTTTCATGGTATTTTATCCTCCGGTCTATTTGTTTTCATCCGCAGGATTGCACGCTGTCCCGTTTACGGCAAAATCGCGTACGGTGATGTCAACGGAATTATTGGATCCGCCGCAGCCCGTCCAGAATCCGACGTACAGTGTGCCTGCCGCCAGTTCGGGATTCTCAATCACGCCGTCCGGGAACGCAGTCCACGCGCCGTCCTTCATGAAGGAGCCGGTGAACGTACTGCCGGATTTCACCAGTCTGACTGCGGTATAATCAAAAGGATTCGGGTCAGCGGTGTAGCGTTCGATGTTCTTGTTGCCGCACATCATGGCGATGTGGTTGTGTCGGGTTTCACTGTCACTGCGGAAGGAGGTGTGATACCGCTTGCCGATGGAGACGAACTTCGTCAGGTCTTCCGAGAACGCGCCGATGAAGCCGCCCTGCCAGTTTGCGTTGAGTGAACCGGAGACGGATGCGGTGATCTCGAAGTCCCCGTCCGCTTTCACGGCGAACACATTGGACTCAATAATTCCGGTTTTCGCGGTAATCGTCACTTCATTTTCGCCCTTGATGATATATTTGCCGTCGCTGTTCTTCACCGTCCACTTGTCGTCAAGGACATACTTCGGCGGCAGAACGGTGACGTTGATTTCGGCTTTCCTGGTTGCGTCATAGATGGAAGCCGCGGTGACAACGGTTTTGCCGCCGGACAGTCCCTTGATGAACGCACCTTTTGCGGTGAATTCCACGGATGCGACGGCGGGATTGGCAACTGACCAGATTACACCTGCGGAAGTGGTATTCACGGGATTATACGCCAGAGAAACCGGAACGGTAAAGTAGGTTTCCACGGTCACATCAGTTACATCGGAGGTGACGGACTTGAGATCGGACGCACCTGCGGGAACGAACTTGATCACATAGCCGCCGCCCCGCTGAACATCGACGGAAATAGCGGTGTCACGGGTCACGTTGTTCATCACGTGCATATCCAGAGCCTGACGTTCGCCGGACTTTTCGCAGTAGACGATCGCGGTGTAGGTCTTGTCGCTGTCAAGAAAGGTCGGCTTGTACGCAAAGATATGCTCGTCCACGCTGATGCCG
>JAFUQY010000066.1 GCA_017472105.1 Clostridia bacterium
GGACTTGCATACGCGGTGAGCAACATTGTATTCGCCGCAATGAGAGCACTTTACCATGCCGGGCATTTCGAGCTTCCAGACGTTGGAACGTCTCTTGTCACGTCTCGCCTTGGATGTTTTTCTCTTCGGTACAGCCATCTTTCCAAACCTCCCTCGGTGTGTTTCAGGTGTATTTTTACACAGTACGGTTTATTATACCACACTTATTCCTGATTTTCAAGTAGTTTTTGCAAAATTGCGAATTTAGGATTGATTTGTTTTTCCTCTTTGCAGCCGCAGTCGCCGTCGCGGAGAGGTTTGCCGCATCTGGGACAGAGCCCGGGGCAGTCCTCACTGCACAGTACGAACGGCGGAAGCTCAAGGGAAATCTCCTCGATCACATCACCGTCGGGAATGATCCGCGCTTCGTTGACGTACAGCACATCCTCGGTCTCGCCGTCCCATTCGTCGTCATCGGACAGATGGTCGTCGCCGAAGAGGCGTTCGGTCAGGATCATGCGCTCCATGTCGAATTCCAGCAGGGCATCGGTTTCATCCAGACAGCGCGCACAGGGGGTCTTGTACGATACGGAAACGTGAGCCTTCCACATCATGCAGCCCAGACTGTCCACGGCTTCTCCGGTAATCCGGATACCGTTGTCGGGAATATTGACATCCGGCGGGAGCTCTACGCATTCCACGTCGGTATGGCGGGGGTCGAAGGTGTAGTCAAAGCGGATTGAGTTTGAACGATGGTTCATCAGCTCGGTCACGTCGATTTTCACAGGCATCCTCCCTTTTTTGCATGGCATTCCACGGTACCTTATATTATAATCCCTTTCGGGGCAATTGTCAATCTTTATTTTGCACAGGATGCGGGATTTTTTTCGCGGAAAACTGTACTTTATATTGAAAAATTCACATGTTTGGGGTATAATTGAATTGTTGGTCTGGCTTACAGCCGGGTTATTCGGGTTGGATTGCCTATTTTATTTAATTAAGGTAGAAAAGCTACGCTTTTCAAAATTTTATGGCCTACGCAGCCGGCGCACAAAGGACCTCCGTTGCCGGCCCTTTGTGAATTTCCGCAACCAAAGCGTTCCCCTTTGGAAACTCCGTCTGCGACGCCATACCCGTGCAGCTTTTGGGTTGAGCGATCTTCCTTTATCGCAAGAGACACTGGATTTCCCCGGTAAACTCAGCCTGCGGCGGCGAGACGGAATCGCATGCGGCTCTGACAGTTACGACAGCGTCACTGAATTAGCCGCATAAACTTCAGCCTGCGGCGCAAACGTGGTTGTTCTTCCGGCGATGCTCCGGGACGCCACCCTTAACAAGCCTTCCCCGTGCAGTCGCTGACAATTTCAGCTTCATTAACGCAGCCGGGGAAGGTGGCGCGATTTTTTCTCAAAAAATCGTGACGGATGAGGCGTGAACCTGCGGCGCGTTTTCTACTTATTACTTCTTCACTATTACTTCTTACCTCTTCTACGGAGTACCAAACTATGGAAAAATTCGTGAAATACACTGCCACTGCCATCCTGTTCATTCTGTGCGGGATGTTCGTATTCCGCTGCTGCATGGTTGCGGACAAATCGACGTTCTCCGAGCTGTCTTCCACGGACGCTCTGACTGCCGCGCTTGCCGATGGGGACACAACCGTCTGGACGGTCAACCGCGTGGAACGGGAGATTTCCGAGAGCGGCTATTTCTGCGCGTACGGCTTCTACTGGATTCCCGAGACGGGTGAGGTACAGTGCGCGGTTCGCTGGAACGATTCGGCTTATGAATACACGGACATGGCTGAGGGGCACGAATACACCTTCCATCTCCTGAACGAGACGACCGGCGAGACCTTCCCCTGCACTGCGGTTGATTCCGAGAAGAACAGCATCTACAACTTCCGCAAGCTGATATCCTCCGGCGTGAATCTCGGGGACACCGACCGCCTGACCGTTGTCATGGAACTCCGCGACGGCTACACGGACACGCAGATTCTCCGCTTTGCCGAACAGCCGATGGCAGAATACAAAATTCCGAAGAATCTGAAATAAACATTGCACAATCAAAAAGGACGTAATTTCCATCAGCGGAACGTACGTCCTTTTCATTATGCTTTATGTATTCTTCCAGATGTGCACGACATTCATATCCTCGGGCATATCGAGTCCGTGACTGCCGCATTCGCCGTCGATTTCGTGGCATCCGTGGTCGGTAACAAAGCCGGCGGCGTATTTCATGCCGTTTTTGCCCCATGCGTCCGCTGCAACGGAGGTGAGATGCCGGTACGCCTCGATGTTATGGCGCAGTGCGTCGAGGGATGCTTCGGCTTCGGGGCCGTGTTTATGCATCGTGCTGTCGTAGTTGCCGTTATACGCGACGATGAGGTCGTGCCGGTTCAGGCGGATGAGCTCTTCGGCTTTTGCGTTGACTTCATCGTGGGTATCGAAGATGTAGTATTCCATGTCGCGCTCGCGGAAGATCATGGAAATCGAGTCCGTGCCGGTGGAGCAGATGACGGGCTTCTTTCCGGCTTTGATGAGGGCGTCGAAAATGGTCTCGCAGGTCAGCACAGGCTTGGTGTAGGAGCGGATTCCGTGGTCAGCCGGCATCAGACCGCTGTAAATGGACGCGAAGCACACGGGCGTGACGCTGGGCATGACGGATTCCATCTTCATCACCAGCGAATCCGCGAGGATGGGTTCAAAGAGGTCGTGATACTTCTCGAAAATCCACCACGCGACGGCGTCGGGATTGTACATGAGGACACGGTCAACGGCACCGCCGGTTTTCCCGAGAACCTCCGGCATCGCCGCGGCATCCGTGAACGTGGGAATCGAAAGAAGCTGTGCCAATGTAGGCGCACAGGAGCGGATGTTATGCATGGTGTGTTGTCCTTTCTTGTATGGTGTGGGTATGAGGTTTCGTGGTTTGACAGCTTGGATACTGTTCGTTTGGTGTCTTCCTGCGGTTGGTGCAAGACCCAACCCTACACAAATAACCGCAATTTCGTCAGGCTGACACACCGGATCGACGTAACCGATGTAGGGTTGATCCTTGCGGTCAACCGCGGGAAACACAGATTTTTCAATGATTCCTGCGGCAGAATCTCACTCCCGGTCAGCAAACGTCCACGATCCGCCCATCTGATCGAGCGAGCCGAACGTGTACCCTTCCCCGATCAGGTAGCCGAGCAGCCACGGCATCAGATCAACCGTCTCCGGCACCGTCTCGTGCATGAGGATAATCACCGGCGCACCGGATTTTCCTTCGTTCTCCCGCACGCACTGCGCCAGCGTCTCGGCAAAAGTATCGCGGATGTAGTCGTATGTAGTCACGCCGTCGGGTCTGAGGCTCAGGAGGGAGTCGTTCGTCACCACGTTCCAGTCGTAGATCGTGTACCCGCGCTCCGTGAGCATCGCCGTCATCGTCAGACGCTTGTAGTCGGTGAGATACCCGCTGACGGAGCCGCCCGGGAACCGGAACAGCTTCTGTCTGAGCGTAATGCCCGCGTCCGCGACGATGGCTTCCCACTCGATCATCTCCGCTTCGAGAGCCGCGGCGTTTTCGTAGATTTTTTCATATTTGTGCGTCACCGAATGACAGCCGAGCAGGTGCCCGCGTCCGACGATTTCCCGTGCCGATTCGGGGTACTTTGCCACAGCCTCGCCCGTGACGAAAAACGCCGCCTTCACGCCGTAGGTGTCGAGCACATCGAGCAGTTCCCCTGTGTCGGAGAGCGTCGGCCCGTCGTCAAACGTGAGATAGACAAGATTGTCGCCGTCTGCCGCCGTTTTCGCGGGTTTCTGATTGCTCACATACAAGGTCACCGGCACATCCCGGTTGATGTAGTAGCGCGAGCCGTCCGTGACACCGGCGTATTCGATCGCGAAAACCTGTCCCGCCGGCGCCGGATTGGAGCGCAGAACCACCTCAGCCGCGATCCCGTACGTACCCAGCACCTCGGTGACGGCGGCAATATCGCAGTCCGCAAAATACGGCACGCCCGTGTATTTGTTTTTTTCCCCGTCCGTGAGAGAGCGGGTCACGGCGCGGAGGGATTCCCCGGATTTGCCCACGGACGCCACAGTCGCGGCACTGGATGCGGAATTGTACGGGGATTCGATGATTTCGGTGTGCGTCTCCGTCTCCAGAATCGGACGCGAGGGAGGATCGGGCTCGGCGGCGGACACATACAGGCTAGGTTCGCGGCTGAACACACGGTCACGCTCGAAAAACGCGGCGATTTCCCCGGCCTCCGAGCAGATCAGGTCAATGCTGTCCGCGCACGAGGTCAGGCAGAAGAGGAGCAGAAGAACGGTTATGGTTCGGATCGGTTTCAATGGTTTTCTCCGGTATTTTTTGTTTTCAATGCCATTATACCACGCACGGCAGGCGATTGCAACGGCAGTTTCAGGTAACTGAGGAAGTTCGCGTTATTTTTCGACGCGCTCGGCTCTCAGGCACTTTCCGGTCTTCTCGTCCACTTCAAATACCGCGCCGCAGAGCTTCACATTCCCGGACGCAGGCTCGAACATAACAGGGGTTTTCACTGTATATTTATGCACAATAGATTCCGTCTTCACGCCGAGAATGCCATTGTGTGAGCCGCACATGCCGAGGTCCGTGATGTACCCGGTGCCGCCCGGGAGAACCTGACAGTCCGCGGTTGCCACGTGGGTGTGCGTCCCGACGAGGACTGACAGCCTGCCGTCGAAATACCGCCCAAGGAAGAGCTTCTCCGACGTCGCCTCCGCGTGCACATCGCATACCGCAATGTCGTAGTGTCCCTTTTCGATGCGCAGGATTTTCTCGATCGTTTCATGCGGCTGCGCGAGGTTGTCCATGTAGACGCACCCCATCACGTTCATGACGAGAACGCGGTATCCGCGCACATCCGCGATCACATAGCCCATTCCGGGCGCTTCTGCGGGGTAATTTGCGGGTCGGATCATGTATTCCCCATCGTCGAGCATCGAGTAGATCTCGCGCCGCTTGAACGTGTGGTTGCCGCCGGTGATGACGTCCGCTCCGGCATCGTAAATGCGCTCGGCGGAATCACGCGAAATCCCGTTCCCGTCCGCGGAGTTCTCCCCGTTGACAATCACGAGATCCGCCCCGACCGACCGGATCAGCGAATGCAGGTGCCGCTCAACAGCAGCCGTTCCTTCCTCCCCGACGACATCGCCGAGGCATAAAATTTTCAGCATAGTTTGTCTCCAATGTGGTGTATAATTTTTGTATGGTTTGTATGGTTATGCATTGACTCAGCGCAGGTTCGTTCACGCCTCATCCACCACCCACTTTCGATGAAAGTGTTTCGGTGAAAGTGTGCGGTCCCCCTTCCCCGGCTGCGTTTGTGCAGTTGAAATTTCCAGTACCTGCACGGGGAAGGCTTGTTTAGGGTGGCGTCCCGGAGCATCGCCGTGAGAAAACCTCAGTTTGCGCCGCAGGTTCATCGCCGGAAGTGCGGTTGTGTTTTTTTCGGCGGGAGGATAATATCCTCCCTTACGGTTTTTGGGAATTTTCATCGCCGGATGTTTTGTTTGAACCTGCGGTCGGGGGCAAGCCTCAACCCTACGTTTTTTGCGGACGTTGTGTCAACAGAAACAGAGTAAATCCAAACCGCGCCGCAGGCTGAAATTTATGGAGCAAATCCCGTGACGCGTCCCCAAGATCAGAGCCCGAAAGAATTACATCTCGCCGCCGCAGGCTGAGTTTACCGAGGGAACTGAGTGTCCCTGACAATAAGGTATGATCGCTTAGAATCACAGCTGCATGTTGTAAATCTCCCGCCCGGCGGAGCCTTGGGTCCAGGCACTCCTGGTCGCCGAATCGAGAGCCCGGCGATAGAGGGTTCTCGCGCCGCCTGCGTAAGGCATACAATCCAATTGAAAAGCGGAGCTTTTCTACAA
>JAFUQY010000067.1 GCA_017472105.1 Clostridia bacterium
GGCAGGGATGACGAAGGCTGGGATGAGCTGACCGGTGCCGTGGACGAAGCCGTGCGGGTCATTCACCTCCCGGACAACGTGCCGCTTGACATGGGCTGTCCTGCACTGTTCCGCGGTATCCGCTGTGTCCGCCGCATGAACGAAGGGAGCTTTGACCACTACATCTGCGCGGACGGCACGGACATGGATACACAGACCGAAGGCTTCTGCTATCACCAGAACAAGGACGGCTACATCGACAATCTGATCAAATCCCCGGGATTTGACTCCGTCCGCGAGGATGCACGGTTCACGTGTCTCGTCGAAAAGCTGCGTCAGGCGTGAGACGCACTTGATTTTCCGTCAGTCCGGTGATATAATGAAAGAAAAACGCTGATATTCAGCGCACGGAGGTATCCCATGCTGTACGGAGACGGAATCCACGATGACACTGCCGCTCTTCAGGAAATGCTGGACAGGCAGGGCATCGTCACAGTCGACAGACCCGGCACCTATCTCATCTCAAAAACACTGATGATTCACTCGAATACCCGATTCATCCTCTCGCCCGGAGCCGTTCTGCTTGCCGCACCCTTGTCAAAGTGTGCTCTGATCGAAAACGAGCATTTTGCCGGAAACGGACGGGACGAAAACATCACCGTCACCGGCGGCACATGGGACGGAAACTGCGACGCGATGGGACTGGACGCCGAATACGAAGCCATCCACCGCCTTGACGATCCGTACAGCCCTTCCCTTTTCAAGGGCAAGCTGATCCGGTTCGCGCATCTTGACAGAATCAAACTGACGGATATGGTTGTCAAAAATCCCGTCAGCTACGGTATCCAGATCGGAGATGTGCGCGGATTTGTCTGCCGTGATCTGTTCTTTGACTACAATCACCATTTCGGCACCACCGACGGCGTTCACATCAACGGCCCTGCCCGCGACGGCGTGATCGAAAATCTCTGCGGAACCACCAATGACGACATGGTTTCCCTGACAACCTACGACGAACCGCATGCGGAAGTTTCCGTCGGACCGATTTCGAACGTCTACATTCACAATATCACCGCCATGAACGGCTACTCCGGCATCCGCCTGCTCTCCGGTGAGAACTGCGAAATGCGCTCGGTACACATCGACGGACTCTACGGAGACTACCGCCACAACGGCGTGATACTTTCCAACCACAACAAGCGCCCCGGCAGGGTCTGGTTCGACGATATTACCATCGAGCACGTTCACGCATCGAAAAGCGATACACCGCTCGGCGACGGCTGTTTCCGCTACTGGGAAAAGTATGCGGATCCCTGTGCCATCATCGAATTCGGGCCGGAAGCCATCTGCGGAACCGTAACCCTCCGGGACATCATCCGCCGCGAAACCCATACCACTCAGGGTGCACTCGTCGCCGTTTCCTCCACGGCTTCGATCGAGCGGCTCGTGACCGACAATCTCCATCAGAGCGTCTCGGACGGCGTATCAGCTCCCGTGTGGAACGTGAAGGGCGTCATCCGTCAGCATCTTGAGCACAATACCATTCACTGAAACAACAAAACTGCCGTGAATCCCGGAAAGGATGCGGCAGTTTTTCAGTTTACAGAGGCTTTTTCGCCGTGATGTACCAGCGTTCGGTGGTCTTCTCCGGCTCTTCAAATCCGTATCCGGCAGAGACATTGCAGATCTCCAGTCCAACCGAATTGAGTGCATTTTCAATCGCGCGGAGTCCGTAGGCACGTTCTCTCTCAACGCCGTCGGTGCGGTGCCATACGCCGTTCCGTTCTTCAAACACGGTAAGGCAGAAATCGACAACGTCGCCCTTTTTGTTCAGCCGGTTTCGCCAGCAGCACATTACCCCGTCGTCCTCGAGGATGTAGTCGCGGTCGGCGTAGGTGGTCTTGAAGCGGTACGGGGTATTGAGGTCGAACACGAACACACCGCCCGGCTCAAGGTAGTTTGCCACATGTGCGAAGCAGGCGAGAAGATCTTCCCGGTTCGTGAGGTGGTTGATTCCGTCGAGACAGCACGTGATCGCCGTGACCGTGCCGTACAGCTCAAAATCACACATGTCCCCGCTGATGAAGAGGATTCCGCTGAGATTTTCTTCCCTCGCTCTCTCGTCCGCAACGGCAAGCATGTCCTCGGACAGATCCAGCGCGGTCATGTCGTAGCCGAGCTTTGCCAGCTCAATCGTCATGCTTCCCGTTCCGCATCCCATGTCGAGCACGGACGTGACGGGAATTCCGGCAAATTTCGCAAAGCACTCCCGGATGAACGCCGCCCATTTTCCGTAGTCCACGGTGTCGTTGAGACGGTCATACACGGGCGCGAGTACCGAATATCCGTCCAGCATCACTTGTCCTCCCCGAATTCCGGCGGCTTGATGCCTTTTTCATCCAGACGCTTGAGGATTTCGCTGTAACCGTCACTGCCGTACTTCAGACAGCGGTTGATGCGGCTGATGGTGGCAGTGCTCAGTCCGGTTTTCTCGGTGATTTCGGTGTAAACGGTGTTGTCATCGAGCATTTTCGCAACGCACATGCGCTTGGACATGTCGTCCACTTCCTTGATGGTGCAGAGATCGTCGAAAAAATTATAGCAGTCCTCAATGGATTTGAGGGAAAGAATGGCTTCAAATAAGTAATCCTTCGCGGGATCGCGGCGTTTGTTGGGCATAAAGTCCTCCGGATGCTGAATTTTCACAGTGATATTATTATACACTAATGCGTTAACAAAGTAAAGCATGAAATTGAAAGTTTTTGAATAATTTCTCTCATCCGAATAAAAAAGGCTCACAGCCATCAAAACTGTAAGCCTTATTTCGCCTTAATAAATCCTGCACCAAATCAGCGCAGCGAACGGTCGTGGGAATCGTTCAAACCTCAACTGCAATCGCGCCGATCCATGCCCGTCGGGGCTGCCCGACTAGAACTGGAAGTAGATGAAGGAGCTGGAGCCGTCGCCTGCGAGGAGTACCATCCATGCAATGATGATAACCCAGACGTAAACGAGGGACTTGCCGTTGGAAATTGCCAGATTGGAGCGGAGAGTACCGTCTGCCTGAGGCTGTTCGTTGTGCTTGACCAGTCTGTCGAGGATGACCATGATCGCTACGGAAAGAATGGACACAACCGCGCCGGTCAGAGTCAGACCCATTGCGTCAAATACTTCGGATGCGGGAGTGGACCAGGACGTGAACAGTCTGTTCAGAAGCACGCCGAGCTCCGCAGTGTTGTTCGCACGGAAGAAGATCCACGCGAAGTCCGCAAGAACGAAGGTAACAGCAGTCTGAAGCATGCCGTGCCACTTGGAATCCCAGTTCCAGCCGCACTTTTCGAAGAATTTCTTGCGCGCATTGATCGTTATGTAGCCGATTACCTGGAACGCACCGTGGAGAGCACCCCAGATGACGTAGGTCCAGTCGGCACCGTGCCAGAGACCGGATACCAGGAAGACGATCATAACGTTGCGGTAACGCTTCAGAGTAGAACAGCGGCTGCCTCCGAGCGGGAAGAACAGGTAATCGCGGAACCATGTGGACAGAGAGAGGTGCCAGCGGTTCCAGAATTCCTTGATGGACTTCGCGCAGTAGGGACGGTCGAAGTTCTGCATGAGACGGTAGCCCATGATTCTCGCACAGCCGATTGCAATATCGGTGTAACCGGAGAAGTCACAGTAAATCTGCACCGCGAACATCGCAGATGCGATGACAACGCCGAGACCGGTTGCGTTCTCAACGTCGTTGTAAATCACGTTGACATAGGTGGCAAGAAGGTCGGCAACAACCACTTTCTTGAAGAAGCCGACGATCATGCGCTTGAAGCCTGCCAGTGCGTCTTCGTTGTTCCAGCGATGTTCCTCCTTGAGCTGGGGCATCAGATTGTCGGGTCTTTCGATCGGGCCTGCAACCAGCTGGGGGAAGAATACAACGAACAGTGCGTAGTAGCCGAAATGACGCTCGGTCTTTACGTCACCGCGGTAAACGTCGATGGCGTAGGACGGGGTCTGGAAGGTGTAGAAGGAGATACCGACGGGAAGAATCAGGTTCAGCGTGAAGTCGGTATTGGGTCTTCCGAAGAGGGTGAGAAGTGCGGAGAAGGAGTTTGCGAGGAAGTTGTAATACTTGAAGAAGAACAGCACGCCGAGACAGATCAGAAGCGTGAACGTAATCGCCAGTTTCTTGACTGCCTGCTTGTCCGTTTTCTCGATAATCAGCGAGCAGACCCAGGAAACCACGGTCGTGAACATAATCAGGAAGATCAGGGACGGGTTCCAGGACATGTAGAAGTAGTAGCTGAAGCCGAGAAGCATGATCCAGCGGTACTTCAGGGGAACGATAAAGTTCAGAAGAAGAACGATCGGATAGAAGATCAGGAATTCTATGGAGTTAAAATTCATTTGGTATCTCCTTCCGCTTTTGTTTCAGATTTCTGTGCTTTGTCCCTTCTTTCCTTCACAACTTCTGCAACCAGACCGCAGAGAATCGAGAAGAGGAAGAGCACCAGGATGTCATCCAGTTCCGCGCCGGCCTTCACATAGAAGAATACCGCCGCAATGTGCAGTGCAATGCCGACCCACCAGACGGGCTTGAGCTTTTCAACGAATACGGGCAGGATATTCGTCACCGCCAGCAGAACGAAGAACAGCAGCAGACCGGGGTTTTGGGTGTAAAGCGTAACCATTCTGTTACCATGCCTTTCGTTTATTTTTCATAAAAATCGATCACAGGAATCGATGCATATCCAAAATATGCCGCTATTAAATATTATATCATAAAAAATTCCCTATATCAAGAGCGAATCATAAAATCTATGAAATTTTAGTCATTTTTGTGCAGTTTTTTCGGTATAATGCTTGATTTGCCGTATCACCGGCTTTACTTTTCGGGCATAATATGGTATAATCCAGTCAGAAAAATCATGTCAAAGGGGGACTGACGTGAAAACAGCCCGCTATACCCATCCGATGGGGCTTTCCCTGCGCATCGGGATTGCTGCGGATTTCCATGCAAGATCCGGGGAGATGCATGTCGGAGACATCGTAAAGCGTTTCGCCGATGAAAAACCCGATCTCATTCTCGCGCCCGGCGATATTTTCAACAACACCGACGAGCATTCCGTCAGAGAATCCTATAA
>JAFUQY010000068.1 GCA_017472105.1 Clostridia bacterium
CGGATGTGGTATCCGATGTGCCCGGCGTAGGTCGTCACGAAATCGTCATCTGTGAGACGCACGCTGACAATGCCGGTGAGCTGCTCGCCGTCGTATGCGAGATACACAAGCGTCCGGTAGAATCCGTGCTTTTGTGCCTATTCCGACGCCAGAAGCCGGATCCGCTCGAGCCACAGGGCATAGGAATCGAACGATCCGAGCCCCGCGCTGCCGTCAAATTCGCCGTCGTATGCCGTGACTTCAGCGGTGTAGCCGAGTATATCCGTGCGGTGAACTTCCGACGGCGGGACAAATGTGAGCATGGCAAATCCTCCCATTGGAAAAATGCATCAAAAAATCGAAACGGAAAATCCTGCATGAATAAAACCGCCGCGGCGCGGGTAACATGAATACGGAGTGAGGACGTGCACCGGGTGGGAATCCGATGTGTCATTCTCACCCGAAATTCACAACCGGAAGGTGTAAATCATGGAAGAGATGAAAAAGCCCAATCACTGCATCGCATGTACCGTAGCACAGTGCGCACATCACGCGGATACCACCGACTACTGTGTTCTGGATAAGATCATGGTCGGCACTCACGAAAAGAACCCCACAAAGGCGGAATGCGTCGACTGCGAATCCTTCGTTCTCTCTGCGGAAAAGGCGAATAACTGCGCGGGCGGAACCTGCACCAAGTAAATCCCGACAGACAGGCGCGGCTCAGACTGCGTCTGTTTTTTCGTTCAGGCGGCGGAGAATTTTGTCAAATCCGGCGGTATCCGCGAAAAATCGCCAGTCCGGAGAGGTCAGAATCCGGTACAAGGCATCCGCGGCGCAGATTTTCTCCTCGGTTTCGGCGGACTCACCCATGACGGCGTACACATCGTAATCCGGAATTTGCTTCCGGTTGTCGTACCGCACAGCAGAGTCACAGGCAAGATTCAGCTGTAAAATCATCTCATCCCGCCGGTCACTCCACGCATAAGCACGGGCGAGGGTTTCATGACACTGCATCAGCGTCAGGTCAAAATGCCCCGTTTCGTTGAATTCCTCAAGCACCCGCACCGCACGGCTGTATTCCCGGATGGCAAGCGCATTGTCGTTGTGTTCGAAGGCATACGGCGCGATCAGTCCGACGAGGAGCGAATACTCGTGCATGCATCCCAGGACCGTTTCGTCCAGAAGCCGCATGGAATCCCGGTTCGCCTTTTCTTCCATGTCAATCGTCACCCGCATGGCACGGGGATACAGTCCGACGCCGCCCAGCAGTTTTCCGTTGTAATACCGGGCATTGTCAAAATCACGGCGGGAGAACGCGATGACGGAGAGAAAATGAGCTGCCCACGCGCGCCGGTTTTCGTTTTCCGTGTTCCGCATGACGGTTTCAAAGCCTTCTTCTGCCAGACGAAGCAGAGTTTCCCGCCCGGGCCTGTCTTTGTGACGCGCATTCACGAACCGGTGCCGCGCAAGCTCAAACGTCAGCCGATTGTCACCCGGATACCGCGCGAGTGTCCGTGCAAGCAGAGCAGTGGATTCGTCATGCATGCGCTGTCCGGAAAGACGGTTTGCCTCCGCGATGACTTCGTCGATTGTCCGTCGCACATTCCGTTCACAGCCGAGCAGATAGTCCACGGATACATCAAAAATCTCCGACAGCCGGGGCAGCAGGGAAATATCCGGCATGGACGCGGCGCATTCCCATTTGGAGACCGCCTGTGTGGATACGCCCAGCATTTCCGCAAGCGCTTCCTGCGTGTATCCCTTTTCCCGCCGGAGGGACGCGATGGTTTCGTTCAGTTTCATGTGATAATCCTCCCTGATTGGTGTACGGGATCATTATACCCCGGATGTCGCGGGAATGCCATCATGCTGTTGGAGTGTCAGGTGGAAATTTTATCAACCGGCAGTGGATTTTTTGACCCGGCGCTTCACAATCTCCCAGAGCAGGCACGCGCCGACGGAGACTGCATACACGAGCACGAACCGCACACCGAGCCGCAGGGTGATTGACGTCAGTCCGATCCGGTTCATGAGGGAATCCGCGAGGAAAATGAACAGCGGATGGATCAGGTACACGTTGTAGGACGCGGCGTCGGTCAGCTTCATCCACGGCTTTTCCGCCAGCGGAGCGAGTTTCAGTGCGATGCACAGCGTGAAGAGAATGGCGGCGGTGCAGTAGAGCGTGTGGAAATTCTCCGCCCATGAGGGATAATACAGCCCGCGGCGGATGACGATGAGGTTCGCGCAGTCCACGATGCCCGTGAGCACAAACAGGACGCAGATCTCCCGCACGTGCCGCTTCAGCATCCGCACGAACGACGGATAGTACCTGCCCGCGAAAATCCCGGCGGTGAAGTAGAAGAGATACGACCAGAACATCCTGCCGTTCAGATCAAACGCGGCGCCGAACTGCGCAAGGATTTCCGGGAACGCCGTCTTCATCACGGTCATCAGGAGCAGGGAAACCGTCACGGAAAGAACCGCGCTCCGACGGCTGATCCATCTCCACAGCGGCATGAGAAGATAGAACTGGCAGATGACGGCGACGAAATAGAAGTGCCCGACAAGCCCGCCCGTCAGAAGCTCGCGTGAAAAATGCGAAACCGACGGCGTGATGCGGCCTGTGACGATGCTGTACGCATAGATCAGGCAGAAGACGAAGAGATAGGGAAGCACCACGCGTTTCAGGCGGGAGAGATAGAATTTACGGTAGGAAAACGGCTTGGAAGACGGCAGGAAGAGCTTGAGTCCGGACAGGAACAGAAATCCCTGCACCACAAACGAGGCGGCGCGGTGAAGGGACTGGAGCAGAAGAAAGTGAACGCTGTCCCGCTGATACCCGTCAACACCCTCCGCCGCGACGTGGATGAAGATCACCAGCAGCATGAAAATCACCGACGCAATGGTCAGTTCTCCTTTGCGCTGTTTCGGCATAATGCACCTCCGGTGGAAAATTTTTCTTCATTATATCATAAAGTCCGCGGCGGTGCAAGTGCCTGTCAGCAGATCGCCCGGAGTCAGTAGATCTCGCGGAGTCAGTAGATCTCCCGGAGTCAATAGATCTCCCGGAGTCAGTAGATCTCCGAGTGGTCCTTGAACCCGATTCTCTGCCACGACAGCTTGTCCGCGCACAGGTACGATCCGCTGTACACCACGTGATCTCCGTAACGCTCTCTCAGCCCGTCGATGGTGTGCTCGAGGGAGAGAAGCTGTGCCTGCTTTGCGGTGTCCGTGAACATGTCGAGCTGCTCGGGCGCGGTTTCGTTTGTGATGTAGATCGCCCGCACCGTCACGCTCCGGATATCGCACCGCCACACATGCTTCTGACGGAATACCCGCATGGCTCCGCGGGAAATATCGCGTGCAAGCTGGGTCGATCGCGGGAACTTCATCTGATACTCCCGGATTGTCATGTCGTTTTCGCGGATGGATACCGCCACGCCGCCGCAGGAGATGTGATTTTTTCGCAGCTTCATGCCGATTTCCTCCGACAGCTCGATGATGGTGTCGAAAACCTCGCGCTCAGTGGTCAGATCCGCCGTGGTTGTGGTGCCGTGACCGACGGATTTGATGGGACAGCGGTCGTCCTGAGTCATCACCGGCGAGTTTTCCAGCCCGTTCGCGTACGCCCAGAGCACGTATCCCATTTTCCCGAAGTACGAGTGGAGCAGCTCCGGCTGACAGCGCGCGATGTCCCCGATGGTGCGGATGCCGCGGTACCACAGCTTTTTGTAGGTCTTCATTCCGACGCCGAGCATTTCGTGCGCGGGCAGGGACCAGATCACCTCGCGGAAGGTCTCGGGCGGAATCACCGTCACCGCGTCCGGCTTTTTCATGTCCGAGCCGAGCTTGGCGAAGATTTTATTGAAGGAAACGCCCACGGAAATGGTCAGTCCCGTCTCCGCCTTCACCGACTGCCGGATTTCGTCGGCGATTTTCATGCCGTCCCCGAAGAGGTAGAGACTGCCCGTCACGTCGAGAAAGCACTCGTCAATCCCCATGGCTTCGATCTGATCGGTGTAGCGCTGATAGATCCCGCGTACGGCACGGCTGTAATCGAGGTATTTGTCGTAGTGCGGCTCGAGGGAGATCAGCCCCGGACATTTGTTCATCGCCTGCCACACTGCCTCTCCGGTCATCACGCCGTACTTTTTCGCGATGTAGTTTTTCGCCAGAACAATTCCGTGACGCTCCGCTGTGGATCCGCCGACAATCACCGGTTTTTCCCGCAGTTCCGGATGATCGAGAAGCTCCACGGAGGCGAAATAATTGTTCAGGTCGCAGTGCAGAATGGTCCGGTATGCGGGATTTTCGCTCCATGCGCAGTCCGCCTGACGGAACCGGAAAAACGACTGCTGTGTCATAGGAAAAACCTCCCTGAAAAATGTTTGCAGAACCCATTGACAAACGGCTCTTTCTGTGGCATAATAGAATCACAGAAGAAACAATCGTTCGTTTGTTCTGGTTGTATTATACACGAACAATTGTTCTTTGTCAAGGCATAACGCAAAGTTTTGGAGAAGAATTTTCTGGAAATTTCAAGGAGCGGAGGTGGACGTATGTGCGGACGGTATCAGGCATGGATTGAGGATGACGAGCTGATGTACATCATCGAGCGGGAAAAGCGCGGGAGTGTGATGCAGTATTTCCGGCAGAACGAGGTGTTCCCGGGGACGACGATGCCGCTTCTGTACGGTTCCTACGCATCGGTGCGGGCGCATCTGTCCTTCTGGGGCTTTGAGATGAAGTCGGGCAAAAAATCCCAGCTTCTCATCAACGCGCGCTCGGAGACGGTGTGCGAGAAACCCATGTTCCGTCAGCCGTTTGAGAATGAACGTGCCGTGATTCCGGTGACGGCGTACTACGAATGGTCGGGCGGCGTGAAATACCGGATTTTTGCCGATGACGGTGCGCCGCTTCTGCTGGGAGCCGTCGAGAAAACCGATCCCGCGGGCGTGCGCCGTCATGTGATTCTGACTTCGGAGGCGAAGGGAATCCCGGCGAGAATCCACGACCGCATGCCCCTCTTTATCCCGCGGCGACGGCTCGAGGATTGGCTGTACGACACGGATTACGCACGCCGGCGTCTGACGGAGGAATCGGAGCTTGTCATCCGCGCGGAGGCGGTGTAACGGAAAAATCCGTCGGATTTGATCGAAATTTCCGAAATATTGTTTACAATCCCGTCTCCTGTATGGTATAATGTACAAAACCGACAGGAGGCTTGCCGTGGGAATTCTCGATTTTCTTGTGAATATCCTGTTTCCGCCCCGTTGTCTGATCTGCGGAAGACCGTCGGACAGCAGCGGACTGTGCGAAGATTGCCGGGGCGAGTATGTGCGGGAGCTGTTTGAAAAATGTCCCGTATGCGGAAAATCCCCGTCGGACTGCACCTGCGGCACGGAATTTCTCACCCACACGCGTACGACGATCGGCACCAAGGGATACTGCGCCCTGTGCTGGTACAAAAGCAAATCGAACGGCAGGGAAGAGGAACGGGTCACCGAGCGGATGATTTACAGCCTCAAGCAGCGCGGACTGTTTGCGGATTTTTTCGCGGATGAGCTGTGCCGCTGCCTGACGAATCTGTTTGACGCGGCAGGGGAATCGTTTGACGGCTGGATTCTGACCTACACCCCGCGCTCGGCGGAAAAATACATGGAATGCGGCGTGGATCAGAGTGAGGAGATCGGACGGCGGCTGGCGAAGAAGCTCGGAATCCGGTTTGTGCCGATGTTTGACCGGGACGAGGGCAGGGAACAGAAGAACCTGAACGCAAAACAGCGCATGGAAAACGCCGAGGACTCCCTCATCATCCGGGAGAAAAAGATCACGCCCGGCGGAAAATACCTCCTGCTTGACGACATCATCACCTCCGGTGCAACGATGACGGCGGCGTCGAAACTGCTGTACTTTTACGGAGCGGGCGCTGTCTATCCGATTGCCGTGGCACGGACGATGCCGAAGCGGTATGAAAACAAAACTGCATTATAATCAATAAATCAACAAAGGAGAATCTCTTATGATCCGGAAACTGATTGAAGAACGGAATCTTCCCGCGCTGATGCAGAGGAACGACGGCTCGCCGGTCACCAAGGAAAACTGGCCCGAAAGACGCCGCGAGCTCATCGATGTGCTGGAAACCATGGAGTACGGCAGATTCCCGAAGAAATGCGGCGAGACCACGTGGAAAGTCGTCGAAAAGAAGGAATCCTCCGCCGGAAAAGCGACCAAGAGCCGTGTGGAAATCACCGTTCCCATGCCTGACGGCGAGAGCTTTACCTTCCCGGTGACCGTTTCCATGCCCAATTCCGCGACAAAGGATGCGCCCAAGCCCGCGTTTGTGTACATATCCTTCGCGTTCCTGTGGTACTATCCCGAGGAAGAGCTGGTTGACAACGACGTCACCGTTGCGGAAATGTGGATGAACGACGTCGCGCTGGATACCAATGAGCATCTGGAAAAGATGGCGGCGCATTTCTCAAAGGACGGTCAGCGCGGACCCGATACCACCGGCAAAATCGGTCTGTGGGCATTTGCGGCGTCCTGCGTGCTCGATTATCTCCTCTCCCTCGACGGCGTGGACAAGGATCATGTGGGCGTCATCGGTCACTCGCGTCTGGGCAAAACCGCGCTGTGGGCAGGTGTCAACGATGAACGCTTCACGCATGTGTTTTCCAACGACTCCGGCTGTTCCGGTGCGGCGCTCACGAGAAAGAAGGTCGGCGAAGATTTCCCGGCAATCTGGCGTCGGTTCCCCTACTGGTTCTGCGAAAACATGAAGGAGATCTCCGGAACGGTGGAAGACTCCGAAAACGCGCCGTTCGACCAGCATTTCCTCCTTGCGGCAGTGGCACCGAGAAAGCTCTACGTTGCATCGGCGGAAAAGGACGAATGGGCAGACCCCGTGTCCGAATATCTGGCATGCGCCGCCGCGTCCGAAGCGTGGGAAGTCAACGGCCTGACCGGATTCGTGCACCCCGATCGTCTGCCGGAAAACTGGGACAGATTCGCCGACGGCAATATCGGATACCACCTCAGACCCGGCACGCATTACCTCTCCCGTCACGACTGGGTGCGGTACTGCGACTACCTGAAAATCTGATTTTTTCGTGAATTCCTGAATAATCCGCCCTCGCTCCGGTGATACTGAGTGTATCTTACAGAACGAGGGCTTTTTCATGAAACACATCACGGCATTTGCGGCATCCATCCTCATCGCGGCGGCAGTTCTCAGCGTGCTTCCGGTTTACGGCGAAACGGAGATTTACGACGACGTCCTGCGGCTCCACGTCATTGCAGAGTCGGACTCGGACGCGGATCAGGCGATGAAGCTGAAGGTGCGGGATGCGGTTCTTGACTGTCTGGCGGCGGAAATGGACGACTGCGTGACTGTGGAGGATGCACTTGCCACGGCGCAGGATATGCTCGATGAAGTGGAAACGGCGGCTGAGCGGTGCCTTGACGAAAACGGCTCGGACTGCACGGTGTCGGTATCGCTCGGCAGGGAACAGTACCCCAGACGGGATTACGGTGCGTCGGTGATGCCTGCGGGGACGTACCACTCCCTGCGCGTCACGATCGGAGAAGGCGAAGGGAAGAACTGGTGGTGCGTGCTGTTCCCGACGGTGTGCGTGAGATTTGCCGAGGCGGATGAGGATACCTACATCGCGGCGGGCTTCACACCGGAGGAATACCGGATCATCACCGGATCGGCTGGAAAACTGCGCGTGCGGTTCCGTGTGCTCGAAATCCTGTCGGAACTTGTCGGGTTCGGGTATTGAGGGATGATCCCGTATCAGCAAAGCGGAATGTCGTGGGAGCTGTTGTGATTTCGGCTTCAAAAACGCCGGTATGCCCGCGGTGATCTGACCTGCAAAAAAATTCGAAAAAATCTCAAAAAAGTTTGAAAAAGGTATTGACATTCGAAAGCGAGTGTGATATAATATCAACGTCGCAGGGAGAGAACACAAAAAGTTCTCAAACAGTTCACAATAAGTTAATAAATGGCGGAATAGCTCAGCTGGCTAGATCAATAGGTTCATACCCGATAGGTCGTGGGTTCAAGTCCAACTTCCACTACCATAGTGATTCACCAGTGTTACGGCCCGATGGTCA
>JAFUQY010000069.1 GCA_017472105.1 Clostridia bacterium
AAGGCATGTGGCAGGTGACGCTGCTGACGGATCTTGATATCCCTTACGGTATGCGGGACGGAAGTGCATCCATGCCGGAAATGACCCTCACGGATGAGGACGGCGATACCTGTACGCTGACTTTCAGCGGCGGCTCCGATCAGCTGAGCTATTACAAAGGCTATGCGGACTTCCGGGGCAGCGGGGACTACACACTCACACTGTACGGCGAGGACTATCCGATGACGATGAAATCCATTGAGAACACAGACTGGGCGAATTACAGCTTTCCCGTGTCCGACGGCTTGACCGTGGTCGCATTCCCGATGTCCGTGGGCAGCCGGTATCTCGTGTTTGACGTAATCCTCGAGCCGGAAAGCGAGGAAATGGCGTACTGGGCACAGAACAGCAAGTATATCCAATATACGCCCCATGAAGTGACGGTAACGGATATTGAAGGCAATGTATTCTATGTATCGGGTGTCTACGGACATGGCATCCCGATTCCCGAATCCGAGAAGGAGCACGGCATCAATTCTCTGCTTCAGTTCAAGATGGAGTATGTGCTGGATATGATCGACTATCCGACGCTCCCGGTGGAAAAAATTGAAATCGGGAAGATCGATGTCGAGTTCGAGGGGCAGAAAGACGCTCCCGTCCGCAGATACACAATCCCCCAGCTTGGCGAAACCGTTTCCGCACAGAATCTTCCCGACGGAGGCGTATTCTATGACGACCACGGAATCCGACTGGTGTTCGACCATGCGGAAACCTGTATCGATGAAGGAAACAACGCATACTGTGTGAATTTCCACGGAACAGTCGATTGTGATTTCTCCGAAAACGTCAGCAATCCTGTGACGATGGCAGGATATATTCCCGCAAAAGAAGCTGCGGAAGACAATGATGAATTGACCATCGGCGGCTCTTTCCATTTCAGTGAGGATACTTCCTTCCGGTACAGGTGTTTCATTCTCGGCAGCGGTGACAGGAAAAAGAAAGTCATGAATGCCGCGTTCGGGGACGAAATCGGTATGAAACTGGCTTCCTTACAGCTCACATTCAATGCCGGCTGGACAATCGATTTCACCGCACCCAGTTTCCCAACCGAATAAACGCAAAAAAGGTCTGCCGCATTCAGATAAAGATGCACAAACATTCGTAGGGGACGGCGCCCCGACGTCCCGCAACAAAGGATTACGGACATATAAAATGTCTTAATCCAATGTAACGGGACGTCGAGGGCGCCGTCCCCTACAATTGTTTGGATGTCTTACCGTATAAGGTTCTGATTGCGGCAGACCCTTGTTCTTTTTTTCGGTCTCAGTCAGCGAGAAGAATCTCTTCCCACAGCTTCTCGTAGTAGGAGCGGATTTCCACGTCAATGTCATGGAAGTATTCCGTCTTCGGGAGGGATGCGGCGTCGGGATAGAGGATTTCGTTCTGGTAGTAGGTGTAGTCGGGGTTTTCAACAACTGCCGTGTTCGGGGACGCGTAGCAGATGTATTCCGCGTTGGCGAGCGCGACTTCGGGCTCCATGAGGAAGTTGATGTACAGCATCGCGGCGTTGTAGTTCTGTGCATTTGCGGGAACGCATACGCTGTCGATGAAGATGTTCGTGCCTTCCTTCGGGTAAACGAACGCGAGATCGGGATTGTTTTCCTGCATCGTCAGGAAGTCGCCGGCATAATAGGGTGCGATTGCGGCATTTTCGCCTTCCATTTTGTTGAAGACTTCGTCCATGACGCGCGCCTGAAGTACGGCGTTCTGTTCCTTGAGCTTTGCGGCTGCGGTGTCCCAGTCGGCTTTGTCGGTGGTGTTCAGATCAATGCCGAGCAGGAACTGGGAAATTGCGAATGCGTCGCGCGGGTTGTTGAAGGTGAGGATGTTGTCCGCGTACCTGGAATCCCACATC
The DNA here is from genome assembly GCA_017472105.1 of Clostridia bacterium. Next base: position 1,895 of record JAFUQY010000069.1, read on the forward strand.
ACGGACCAGGAGTCGGGCGTGCCTTCCACCATTGTGGTGTTGTAGATCATGCCGACGAGCCCCACGGAATAGGGAACGCTGTATTCGTTGTTCGCGTCGAAGAAGAGGTTCTTGTACTGCTCGTCGATGAGGTCGTAGTTGGTGAGTCTGGAGAAATCGAGCTTCTGGAGCATGTTTTCGTTCACGAGACGCTCGATCATGTAGTCGGAGGGAATGACGATGTCATAGGAAACCGCACCGGACTTGAGCTTGGCGTACATGGCTTCGTTGGATTCGTAGTTCATGTAGTTGACCTTGATGCCGGTGAGCTCCTCAAATGCGGCGTTGACGTCAAAGGAGCCTTCGCTTCCGTCGGAGATGTACACACCCCAGTTGAAGACGTTGAGCGTGGTGCCCTCGTATTCGCGGGTGTACTCGGCGCGGGGCTCGGTGAGGGTGGAATTCGTGCCGCCGCAGGAGGTGAGAGGAACAGCCATAAGCAGAGCCGCCATAAGAGCGGAGAGGATTTTTTTCATGTATGTGTTACCTTTCGTGGTTGGTGAGATGGGAGTTACTTCTGCTCCTTCTTCTCCGCGCGCATCTGGCTGATGTTCACGACGAGCAGCAGCACGAGCACGGTCAAAAAGATCAGCGAGGACAGGGCGTACATATCCGGCTTGACGGTCTTCTTGGTCATGGAGAAAATCAGGAGCGGGAGGGTCTGGAAGCTGGAACCGGTGGTGTAATAGCTGATGACGAAGTCGTCGAGGGAAAGCGTGAACGACATGAGTGCGCCTGACATGATGCCGGGCATGATCGCGGGCATGACAACCTTGAAGAACGCCTGAATCGGTGTGGAGCCGAGGTCCTGCGCCGCCTGCATGAGGTACGGGTCGGTCTGGTTCAGCTTCGGGAGCACGTTCAGGATCACGTAGGGCAGGTTGAACGTCACGTGGGCGATCAGGAGCGTGCCGAACGAGAGGGAATTGGACAGACCCAGCAGACGTCCGACGAAGACGAAGAGGAGCATGAGGGACACGCCCGTTACGATGTCGGGGTTCATCATGGGGATGTTGGTGACCATGTCAAGGGTGTTCTTCCACGCCTTGTTTTTCACGTAGTAGATGTAAACCGCCGCCGCTGTGCCGATGACGGTCGCGATGAGGGCGGATGTGACTGCTAAAATGAGGGTGTTCTGGAGTGCCGTGATGGTATTGGAGGACGAGAAGAGCTCCCGGTACCATTTCAGCGAGAATCCCTGGAAGACGGAGGTGCTTTTCGCCGAGTTGAAGGAGAAGAACACCATCACGAGCAGGGGTGCGTACAGGAGGATGTAGATCAGTGCGATGAAGACATTGCCGACGGCTTTTTTCATGACGGAACCTCCTTATACGTAGAGATTGCTTCCCTCGTCCCCGGCGAACTTTTTCATGACCGCCATGGAGATGAGGATGAGCACCATGAGCACCAGCGACAGGGCGGCACCCATGTTGTAGTTGTAGAGCGACTGGATCTGCTTTTCGATTGCGTCACCGACGAGCATGATCTTGCCGCCGAGCTTCTGGCTGATGTAGAACGTGCTCACGGAGGGAACGAACACCATCGTGAAGCCGGAGACGACGCCGGGCATGGACATGGGGAGGATGACGCGGCGCAGCTTGGACCATCCGTTGGAACCGAGGTCTTCCGCGGCCTCAAGGAGACTGGGATCGATCTTGGACATAACGGAGTAGATGGGCAGGATCATGTAGGGGATGTAGTTGTAGATCATACCGAAGATGACCGCCCCGGGGGTACCGATCATTTTCAGCGGTTCGATGCCGAAGTTTGCGAGGAAGTTGTTGATGATGCCGTTTCTCTCGAGGATGTTCATCCACGAATAGGTACGGATCAGGAGGTTCATCCACATGGGAAGCATGACGAGCATCATCATGATGCGCTGGGCGTTTTCCTTCTTCCGGCTCATGAGGTACGCGAAGGGGTAGGAAATGAGCAGGGTAATGACGGTTGCGATGAAGGAATATTCAATGGAGATCCAGAAGACCTCCTTGTAGTCTGCGAGTGCTTTGATGTTGCTGAGGGTCCAGTTTCCGTCCGCGTCGGTGAAGGAGTAGTACACAACGATGAGCAGGGGCACGATGATGAAAATCGCGGCCCAGACGATGTACGGCGCACCGAGGAGACGCTGACCGAGAGTTCGTTTTTTCACGGTATGCCCCCTTACTCTTCTTCTTCGTCTGCGGGCAGCTCGCTCATCTGATCCATTTCGTCGGAGTAGCTGCTGTAGTCGCCGTAGAGACCGCTGTATTTGGATTTCTTCATGACATGGATGGCGTCCGGTTCGATGAAGAGACCGACTTCCTGACCTTCGGCTGCGTAGTCCGTGGTCTGGATCATCCACTTGAAGCCGCCGATGTCGACGATGATTTCGTAATGCACGCCGAGGAAGGTGACGGAGGTTACGATCCCCTTGACCATGCCGTCCGCGGGCTTGACGATATCCACGTCTTCGGGGCGGACTACGACGTCAACCGGTTCGTTCGGGGCAAATCCGGAGTCGAGACAGCGGAATTCCCTGCCGGAGAAGTACGCACGGTAATCCGCACGCATCACGCCGTCGAGGATGTTGGATTCGCCGATGAAGTCTGCGACGAAGGCGTTTTCCGGTTCGTTGTAGATGTCAATCGGAGAGCCGATCTGCTGGATCTTGCCCTCGTTCATGACAACGACGGTGTCGGACATGGACAGCGCTTCTTCCTGGTCGTGGGTGACGAAGATGAAGGTGATGCCGAGTGCCTTCTGGATGTTCTTGAGTTCGTTCTGCATGTCCTTGCGGAGCTTGAGGTCCAGTGCGGCAAGCGGTTCGTCAAGGAGCAGTACCTTCGGCTTGAGGATCAGTGCACGTGCGATTGCGACGCGCTGCTGCTGACCGCCGGAGAGTTTGGAGATATTCCGCTTTTCGAATCCCTCGAGGTTCACGAGCGTGAGCATTTCGGACACGCGCTGTTTGATTTCCGCCTCGGGAACATGACGGACGCGGAGCCCGTATGCGATGTTGTCGAATACATTGTAGTTCGGGAAAAGCGCGTAACGCTGAAAAATGGTGTTGACCTCACGCTTGTACGCAGGAACACCATTCATGTTTTTCGAGTCAAAAAACACTTCTCCCGCGTCAGGTTCGAGAAATCCCGCGATGATGCGCAGCGTTGTGGTTTTGCCGCAGCCGGACGAGCCGAGCAGTGTGACAAATTCCCCGTTGCCGATGGAAAGATTGAGATCATCCAGAACTTTATCCCCGTCGAATGTCACGGTAATGTTTTTCAATTCAATGATATTTTTTTTGTTATCCATTTTTTGCATCCCCCTTTGCGGCAAAAGACCACGTATAGCCGTATTACAGCCCTGCGCGAACCCACACACCGGCTAATCACAGCCCCCGCAAAGAGTGTGTTGCAGATCGGAGTCCGCGGACGTCCGACTGCAGCCGTGATTTCTCAGATGCAGCTGCATGGTTATACATGAGATGCATCCCGGTTCTATTAAAACTGTCGGGTGTGAACATCAGGATAATTCAATTCCGCTGAATCTGAATTCTGCCGTGCTTTATGCTTTACACCGCGGCTGCTGACCAGTCCGGGGGTATATTTTACGGCACGGCGGCTGATGTTTTTGGAATTCCGGAATCCTTTGCGAAGCCGGAAACGTCAGCACAGATGCAAAAATCGTGCAATAAATATTATACTATGTTTTTATGGGGTTGTAAAGGGTTTTTTTGCATTTTATGCAATATTGGGCGGGAGAATTTAAAAATTCACAGTGTTTTCCGCGGAACAGCGGGGTCCGGTGGCTTTGCGTGCGTTTTCTGTCAGCGGCGCCTGCGGATCGGCCGATTTTTCTTGACGCGGCAGAGCGGATGTAGTATAATATATAAAAATTTCGATGAGGATTTTTAAAAATCCCGCCTCACCGGAGGTACAGTATGTTTCACAATATCGGCATCCTCGCGCACGTTGACTCTGGGAAAACCACGCTCACGGAGCAGATTCTCTACCGTGCGGGCGTCATCCGTTCGGCGGGAAGCGTGGATTCGGGCACAACCGCCACGGACAACCTCTCCATTGAACGGCAGCGGGGCATCTCCGTGCGCACATCCACGGCATCCGCACAGTGGGGCGGCGTCACGCTCAACATCATCGACACCCCCGGGCACGTGGACTTCGCGGGTGAGGTCGAGCGTTCTCTCTGCGCCCTTGACTACGCAGTCGTGGTTGTCTCCGCGGTCGAAGGCGTGCGTGCGCATACGGAAAACATCCTCAGGGCACTCGACGACGCGAACCTGCCGTGCCTCGTTTTTGTGAACAAAATTGACCGTGCGGGTGCGGATACCGACCGTGTTCTCGCAGAGCTTGCATCCGTCTCTTCCCGGACGCCAGTGATGCTCTCGTCCGTTGCCGGATGCGAAACCGATTCTCCCGCAGTCACAACCCTCGCCGGGGACGACTTCTCACGCGCCGTCACAGAAGCTCTCTGCGATGTCAGCGATGAAGCAGCAGACGCCTTCCTGATGGATGAGATTCTCACCCATGACCGCGCATCGGCTTTGCTTGAGAGTGAGATTTCTGCATGCCGGGTCATTCCGGTGCTCGCGGGATCGGCAAAGCTCGGCGTCGGCGTCACGGAGGTCATGGATTTCATCACCGCGCATATGCCATCAGCGGAAAGACGCTCCACGGATAAGCTCTGCGGCGTCATCTTCAAGATCGAGCACGACAAAGTCATGGGCAAGGTCTCCCACGTGCGGCTCTTCGGCGGGAAAATCGTGAACCGGGACGAAGTGGAGCTGATTCCTCCGGCGGATACGTCGCGCACCAATCCGGACGGCGAAGAGGACGACGCGGTCGAGCTGGAACCCAAGCCCAATCCGAGAGAAAAGGTCGCGCAGATCCGCAGATTCACGGGCGGAAAATACACCGATGCCGGGGAAATCGGAGCGGGCGACATTGCGGCTCTCTGCGGTCTTCCGTCTGCGAAAACGGGGCATTTCGTCGGCTCCCTCGCGCTCGGAAACGCGTACAAGCTCGCTCAGCCGTTCCTGCGCGTACAGGTCACGCCGGCGGACAACGATCCCGAGAAGATCCCGAAGCTCGCCGAAGCCTTATCCCAGCTCTCCGATGAGGAGCCGTACCTCGACACCAAATGGGAAAACGGTCAGCGCGAGATCATCATCAATACCACCGGCAAAATCCAGCTCGAAGTCGTCGACAGCCTGCTGCGGGAGCGGTACAACATGATCGCATCCTTCTCGCCGCCGACCGTGATCTACAAGGAAACCCCTGCGAAAGCCGGATTTGCCTATGCCGACTACACGATGCCGAAACCCTGCTGGGCGGTCGTGCAGTTCAAATTCGAGCCGATGCCGCGCGGGTACGGGGTCTCCTACCACGGCAAGCTCCCGTCCAATCAGTGCTTCTACCGCTATCAGACCCACATCCGCACATCGTTCTATAACTGCCTCGAGCAGGGTCTGTACGGCTGGGAGGTCACGGACTTCAAATGCACCCTCGTCGGCGGTCAGCATCACACCATCCACACCCACCCGCTCGACTTCTTCGTCTGCACCCCGATGGCGTTCATGAACGGTTTGCAATCACTCGGCTCTACGATTCTCGAACCCCTTCTGAATATGCGCATCTCCGCTCCCACGCACCTCTCCGGCAAAATCATCAACGAAATCACCCGCATGGGCGGCGAATACGATTCTCCCGTCATCATGGGCGACACCACAACCATCGAAGCCATCGTCCCGGCGGCAGAATCCATGGAATTCCCCGTGAAGCTCGCGTCCATGTCCTCCGGCAAAGCGGTCGTGAATACCTCCTTCCACGGTTACCGCGAATGCAGGGACGGCAGGGAACACATCAGCCCGAGACGCGGCGTGAATCCCCTTGACAGATCCAAATGGATCCTGTGGGCAAGAGGCGCATACCAGCTCTCCATCGGAGATATGTGAGGGTGTTCGTTCTGCGCGGACGGACGGGACGGCACGCCGGGATGAAAATAAATCGGAAACGGCGGTGCTTTTCCCGCCTGAAATAATGCGAAAACCCTTGCATTCAGCCCCATGTCTGTGCTATAATAATACATTATAATAAAAACACCGCAGATCAATCCTGCGATACAAAAAGGATAACACTATTATGGAACTTACCAGCATTCGTCAGCTCTATCGTGAGCGCGATACCGTTGACCACGAACACGTCACCGTCGGCGGCTGGGTGCGCAGTATCCGTGCATCCAAGACCTTCGGCTTCATTATGCTCGCGGACGGTACCTTCTTTGAACCCATCCAGATCGTTTACGACGACAAGCTCGCCAACTTTGCGGAAATCTCCAAGTACAATGTCGGCTCCGCGCTTGTTGTGGAAGGCCGCATCATCGAGACGCCCGACGCAAAGCAGCCCTTTGAAATCCATGCGGACAGCGTAACCCTCGAAGGTGCATCCACGCCCGACTATCCCCTTCAGAAGAAGCGTCACACCATCGAATACCTCCGCACCATCTCCCACCTCAGACCCAGAACCAACCTCTTCCAGGCAGTGTTCCGCGTCCGTTCCCTTGCGGCATACGCGATACACAAATTCTTCCAGGAGAGAAACTTCGTTTACGTCAACACGCCTCTCATCACCGGCTCCGACTGTGAAGGTGCGGGCGAGATGTTCCGCGTAACCACTCTGGATCTGGACAACCTTCCCAGAACCGAGGACGGTGCCGTGGACTTTACCGAGGACTTCTTCGGCAAGAGCGCAAACCTCACCGTATCCGGTCAGCTCAACGGCGAAACCTACGCGATGGCGTTTAAGAATATCTACACCTTCGGCCCGACCTTCCGTGCGGAAAACTCCAACACCCAGCGTCACGCGGCTGAATTCTGGATGATCGAGCCGGAAATCGCGTTCGCTGACCTCGCTGACGACATGAAGCTCGCGGAGGACATGCTCAAGTTCATCATCGCTTACGTGATGGAAAACGCACCCGAGGAAATGGCGTTCTTCAACCAGTTCGTTGACAAGGGTCTGATTGAAAGACTCACCCACGTTCTGAACAGCGATTTCGGACATGTCACCTACACCGAAGCGGTTGAAATCCTCGAAAAGAACAACGCAAACTTCGACTACAAGGTATCGTGGGGCTGTGACCTTCAGACCGAGCACGAACGCTACCTGACCGAGGAAGTGTTCAAGCGTCCCGTATTCGTCACCGACTATCCCAAGGAAATCAAGGCGTTCTACATGAAGCTGAACGAAGACGGCAGGACCGTTGCGGCAATGGACTGCCTCGTTCCCGGCATCGGTGAAATCATCGGCGGTTCCCAGAGAGAGGACTCCCTCGAGCTTCTGGAAAAGCGCATGGACGAGCTGGGTCTGGAAAAGGAAGCCTACGACTTCTATCTCGACCTCCGCAAGTACGGCTCCGCGCGTCACGCAGGCTTCGGTCTCGGCTTTGAAAGATGCGTCATGTATCTCACGGGCGTATCCAACATCCGCGACGTCATCCCGTTCCCGCGCACCGTGGGCAACTGTGAGCTGTAATGCTGAATGTTCTGCAATATGCGGCTCTGATCTCGGCGTTCTTTCTTCCGTTTGCCGTCGGCTTCGTGGTGCAGTCGGTGAAATCCGGTGACCGCCGCAAGCTGGGGATTGCCGTTGCGGTTGTGGCTGCGGCTGTATGCATCATCGGCGTGACCGTGTGGCTCGCGTTCGGAATCAGCGGCGTGAGTGAATAGAGAAGAGAGAAAAGAGAAGAGAAAAGGTAAATTTCCTTCGGAAATTGTATTGATGAAAACGTGCGGTCGGGGCATTGTCCTGCCGTGCGTTTTTTGATTTGACTGGCACTTGACGAAGCCGCAGAAATGTGGTATTATTAAATCGGTCAAGAACCACCATTAACAAATCATTTTCTTTTCTAACCGAAGCAGAGAGATGCCGTGCCGGAGTCGCTAACCGGTGCCTCGTGTGCGTCTTTCCTTCACAAAAAGAACAAACAGCCTCATGAATTTCACGGGGCTGTTTTTCTTTGCATTGCGGTTGATTTTG
>JAFUQY010000070.1 GCA_017472105.1 Clostridia bacterium
AAAGGCGTCGCCGTCCTGTACGTCGGCGAAGACCTTGACGTACTGATCGACCTCTGCGACCGCATCCTCGTCCTTTGCGCTGGCAAGCTGACCGGCATCATCGACGGACGCACGGCAACCAAGGAACAGGTCGGTCTGCTCATGACCAAAACCGAAACCGTAGAGGAGAACGCGAAAGCATGAACAAAGCAGAAAACACAACCATCCGCGAGCCTCTCATCAGACTCGCCAAGCAGGACGGCGTTCCGATGAAGAAAAAGGTCGGCATCCGCGCGGCGGCAATCGTTCTTGCCCTCGTGATCGACGCGATCTTCATCGTTCTCGTCACCCATCTCAACCCGTTCCAGGTTTACGCCGAAATGTTCAAGGGGACGTTTGAAACCTCGCTCCGCTTCATGTGGGCGATGCGCGACATGGTATCCCTGCTGTGCATCGGCATCGCGCTTGCTCCGGCGTTCAAGATGCGCTTCTGGAACATCGGCGCGGAAGGACAGGTACTCATGGGCGGTCTGGCAACGGCACTGTGCATGATGTACGGTCAGACCCTGCCGACGCCGGTGCTGTTCCTCGTCATGATTCTCACGAGCGTGATCTGCGGTGCCGTCTGGGGCATGGTTCCGGCGGTTTTCAAGGCACGCTGGAACACGAACGAAACGCTGTTCACCCTTATGATGAACTACGTAGCGATCCAGATCGTCGCATACGCCACGAACATTCTCCGCGGGCAGGCGTCCTCGCTCGGCACGATCAACATGGGCACAAAGATCGGCTGGTTCCCGAAGATTGCGGGACACGATTTCACGATGAACATCATCATCGTTGCGGTTCTTACGGTTCTGATGTTCATTTACTTAAAGTACACGAAGCACGGCTACGAAATTTCCGTTGTCGGCGAATCGGAAAACACGGCGCGCTACGCGGGCATTGACGTTGCGAAGGTCACGATCCGGACGATGCTGATTTCCGGTGCGATCTGCGGTCTGTGCGGTTTCATCATTGTAGCGGGCAACAAGCACACGATTGCGACGAACACGGCGGGCGGCAACGGCTTCACGGCGATTATTGTTGCATGGCTTGCGAAGTTCAACACATTCTACATGGCTCTGATTTCGTTCATGCTGATCTTCCTCGAGAAGGGTGCGGGACAGATTGCGTCCAGCTTCGGTCTGAACGACTTCATCACGGATATTATTTCGGGGATCATTCTGTTCTGCATCCTCGGAAGTGAGTTCTTTATCAACTATCGGTTGATTTTCCGCCACAAGCATAACTGAGGTTTTTCATAATGCTCACAGCTCGTTAATAACGTACAGCACGTTCGTTTTTCTACCTTCCTCTATCTTAGGAGTTAGTTATCTATGATCGAAACAAACATCATCGCATGGATCGTCCGTGCCGTCCAGTTCGGCACGATCATCATGTTCGGTTCCATGGGCGAAATCCTCACGGAAAAGTCCGGGAACCTGAACCTCGGCGTCCCCGGCATCATGTACCTCGGTGCATTCGCCGGTTTCGCCTCCGCATACCTCTATGAAAACAGTACCGATTCCCCCATCGGGATCGTGTGCATTCTCCTCGCACTCATCTCCGCCTTCCTCGCCGCTGCGTTCGGCGGACTCATCTACAGCTTCCTGACCATCACGCTCCGCGCAAACCAGAACGTGACCGGTCTCGCGCTGACCACCTTCGGTATGGGCGTCGCCAACTTCTTCGGCGCATACCTCCTTCAGGGCGAAGTCTATACCGCCGCTCCCATCACCAACGCCGCGTTCACCGCGAAAATCCCCGGACTCTCAACCCTCCCCGTCGTCGGCGAACCGATCTTCTCCTACGGCTTCCTCGCCTACGGCGCGATCATCCTCGCCGTCATCCTGCACTGGTTCTTAAACAAGACCCGCACCGGTCTGAACCTCCGCGCAGTGGGTGAAAACCCCGGTACCGCAGACGCGGCCGGCATTAACGTCACGAAATACAAGTACGCGGCAACCGTCATCGGCGCCGGCATCTCCGGCATCGGCGGTCTCTACTACGTCCTCGACTACAACAACGGCATCTGGGCGACCACCGGTCAGATCGAAGCCCTCGGCTGGCTCGCCGTCGCTCTCGTTATCTTCACTACCTGGAAGCCCCTCAACGCCATCTGGGGTGCCTACCTTTTCGGCCTCCTCTACTGGCTCTACAACTTCCTCCCCAAACTCCTCGGCGCAACCAACGTCGAACGCACCCAGTCCCTCTACCAGATGATCCCCTACCTCGTCACCATCCTCGTCCTCATCGTCGTAAGCATGCGCCGCAAACGCGAATCCCAGCCCCCGGCTTCTCTTGGGTTGGCGTATTTCCGTGAAGAGAGATAATTCTATCAAATATCGTTTCTTGAGGGGAACCTTTTCAGAGGAAAGGTTCCCCTCAAACTCCCCTCCAAACCTCTTTAG
>JAFUQY010000071.1 GCA_017472105.1 Clostridia bacterium
CAAGCACGGACTGATGCGGAATGAGGTTGTAGCTCTGGAAGACGAAGCCGATGGAGTGATTGCGGTAGGTGTCCCAGTCGCGGTCCGTGTACTTCGCCGTAGGTACGTGCCGGATGTACAGCTCGCCGCCGGTGTACCGGTCCAGACCGCCGATGATGTTGAGAAGCGTGGTTTTACCGCATCCGGACGGCCCGAGAATGGAGACAAACTCACTTTTCCGGAAGCTGACGGAAACATCGTGCAGGGCTGTGACGTTCCCGGAAGGATAAGTTTTTGTGACGTTCGATAATCTGAGCATAGGGACTCCGTGAAATTAGATTTAATTCAATATAATACAGTTTAGTATAGCATTTCCTATAATGGAATTTGATAAACAATGTGTAAATAAATTTAAAAATATGGGAGAACCGCGGTCGGAAAGGCAGAATGCACCGCCGTGAACCCAGTCTCTCTTCTTTAAAGTATGAAAAGTCCCGCGCCTTCCAGGGTGAACCCGAGGGATTTTGCGAGCGCGATGGAGAGATCGTTATCCCTTGCCGCCTGATAGTGCCATTTTTTGTCCGGATAATCTGCAAGTGCGGTGTGGACGAGGGCTTTGCCGTAGCCTTTGCCGCGGTGTTCGGGAAGGACGTAGATATCCAGCAGCCACGCGAGGTTTAAATCCTCATCGTACGTTGCCGTTGCCATGCCGCAGAGGGTATCCCCGTCAAAGATGCCGTAAAAGCCGAACGGGGCGTTGTAATCCGTGAGCCATGCGTAGTCGAGGGTGTGGAAATCCTTTGCGAGCTTCTGTCCCCAGACGGTGTCGGTCGTCAGATGCGGTTCGCATGCGGCTCTGACCATGTCCATGTCGCTCTCGCCGAGAACGCGGACGCGCGGATCCTTTTCGACGGCGTGACCCTGTCTGACATAATTCCGCCAGCCGTAGTACTGGTTCTTCTCCTCCGTGAGCTCGCCGTTTGAGACGTAGAATTCAATCAGCCACTTCACGGGATTTTCGTATTTTGCGGCAGTCTCAAGGCATTTCACGCGCCATTCTTCCGTGACGGCGTCAACTTCCGCATCCGGGGCGCACTGGTGAACGCGGTAGTCGATGTAGTGCCTGCCTTCGTAATCGTTCTCGCTTTCGATGATGACGCATCCGCGGTCGTAATGGAACGAAGCCGATGCGGGATCGTCACCGGAGTACCAGCGCCTGTAATTCCGGAACATCTCGCAGTGCACTGCCGTTCCGTACGAGCAGATATGCCGTTTTGCTTCTTCAAATGTGATTGGGTTCATGTTTTTCTCCGTATTTCTGAGGTGTTTTGTTTTTATAATATGCAGAGTCCGGCGCCTTCCAGTGTAAAGCCGAGAGATTTTGCAAGAGCGACAGAGCGCTCATTATCCCGGTCAACCTGATAGTGCCATTTTTTTGCCGGGTAATCAGCAAGCGCAGTTTCGACCAGGGCTTTTCCGCAGCCTTTTCCGCGGTGTGCGGGCAGGATAAAAATTTCCTCCAGCCATGCAAGATCCAGATCTTCGTCATATGTTGTCATTGCCATCCCGCAAAGGCTGCCGCTGTCAAAGATGCCGTACAAACGGAAATACGGATCCTGTTCCTTCATCCAGTCATATTCCAATTCCGCAAATTTGCCTGCTTCAATCCTGCCGAAGCCGATATCGTTTTCCAGATACGGTTCGCATACAGCTTGGATCACTCCCATATCAGCTTCATTGAGCTCCCGGACACGGGGATCTTTCCGCGCGGCATATCCCATCCGTGCATAATTCCGAAAACCATGGTATTGATTCTTTTCCTCTGTCAGCTCTCCGTTTGAAATATAAAACTGTATGATCCGACAAACGGGGTCTTCGTATTCAGCGGCGTTTTTCAAGCACAGTGTCCGCCAATCTTCCGTAACGGCGTCAATTTCCGCGTCCGGGGAACATTGATGTATCCGATAGAAAAAATTCCTGCGGCCGTCCTGATTGTATTCTTCCTCCATGATAACACATCCGCGCTCGTACCGGAAAAACGCATGAAACTTTGCTCTGATTTTATCATTGCTGTATATCGCCCTGTAATTCCGGAACATCTCGCAGTGCACTGCCGTTCCGTATGAGCACATATGCCGTTTTGCTTCTTCAAATGTGATTGGGGTCATTGTCGCCTCACAGGTTTGTATTTTTTGTAAATTATACAACAATCCGCATCCTGTGTCAATGCACGGGGACGATATTCCAAAAAAATAGCGCCCAATCCAAACAAAAACTCCGCCTTTGATAAAAACCAAAAGCGGAGCTTTTTACCTTTCTGCGGGATTCGTGTTTATTCGCATGCCTCACGGAACGCAGTCCACGCGTCAAGGTGCGCCTGATCCGCGTCGGGAGTGATGTTGCCGATCATTTCCATGTCCTCGGCGGTGAATTCTGCGGGAAGGGTGAGGAAATCGCGGTATTCTTCGCTGATGTACGGTTCGGACGCGCTGGAGGTGCAGTAGTAGCCGAGCCATTCGTAGCACTTCGCACCGCGTTCGGGATCGAGGATGAACTCAATGAATTTGTGCGCCGCGTCCGCGTTGGGAGCTTTGGACGGGATGAACATGCCCATGATGCCGAAGCCGATGCCTTCCTCGGGGAATACGACCTTGAGGGACGGGTCGGTCATCTTCGCCATTGTTACCTGAGAGGTGTAGATCACAGCCGCGTCGATCTCGCCGGAGAGGAGGTCGTCCTGCGTGTTGTCGTCCTTGATGAGGCGGATATTCGGTGCAAGAGCGGTGAGATGTTCGCCGGCAGCCTTGATGGTGTCAACGTCAGTGGTGTTGTAGCTTTCACCCATGACCTTGAGTGCCATGCCATTGATGACGCGGTAGTTGGAGATGATGCCCACACGGTCGGCGAGGGATGCATCCCACAGATCCGCGTAGCCGTTGATTTCGATATCAATCTTGGCGGGGTTGTAGACGATGGTCTGTACGCCCGCGCCGTAAGGGATGGTGTATTCGTCCGTGGGATCGAAGAACTGACCCTGATACAGCGGGTTCACGTTGGTGTGGGAGGGAATCTTGGACTTGTCGAGCTTCTGCGCCAGACCTTCCGCGATGACGGTTTCGATGATGTAGTCGTCGGCGATGATGAGGTCATAGGTGCCGCCCTCTTCCGCCTGAAGCTTGGAGAGCATGGTTTCGCCGTAGTCGTAGTTGACGTAATTAATGCGGATGCCGGTTTCGGCTTCAAAATCCGCGAGAACGTCGTCCGGGAACATACCCGCCCATGTGTAGAGGTTGAGTACCTCGCCGGAGCCGGAAGATCCGCAGGACACGAGCGCGGGCAGGATGAGAATCAGCGCGAGAACGAGGGAAAGAATGCGGTATTTCATGTGTTTTTGCCTCCTGTAAAATAAGATGGAATAAATATAGATAAGAAATAAGAATTTTACTTCCAATGTCATTAACTTAAAGAAAAAGTTATCCGTCAACAAGCTGAAGAATCGATTCTGTCATTCTGAGGACCGTGTATGGCACGATGTACATACTGTTCCACAGTACGTAACGCCATACACACTGCCCGAAGAATCTGTGCATGTTCTATACAGATTGGCAGATGTCTGTGGTTGTCGTAACTGTTCAGCTTAAGGGTACTCGCTTTGTAATAACGTACAATTTGTAGAAATAATACTTGTGCAAAACATTCATCGAAATCGTTCGTGAGTAACCTTCACCTGAATAGGCAGGAATACCACGGACGTATGCCGAACCGAGCAGGACATGCGCAGATTCTTCGGGCACTGTGTATGGCGTTACGTACTGTGGAACAGTATGTACATCGTGCCATACACGGCCCTCTGAATGACAAAGGGTGGCGTTTGGTTGGTATAAGTCGGATTTGACTTAAGTTAATGACATTGGTTTACTTCCTTGCCAGTCTCCTCACCGCCGCCGCGAGGATGTAGCACAGCACCGTCACGCCGAGCATCACGGTACAGAGCGCGTTGATTTCCGGGGTCACGCCGGTTTTCAGCGATGTGTAGACCCGGATCGGGAGGGTGTTCACGGATACGCCGGTGACGAAAATGGAGATGATGACGTCGTCGAAGCTCATCGCGAAGGAGAGGAACATCCCGGACAGAATCGCCGGTGCGAGCAGGGGAAGCGTCACGGTGAAAAATGCCTGCGGACCGTTTGCTCCCAAGTCCCGCGCCGCGTCGGTGAAGCCTTCCTCGAGGACTGCGAGCCGCGCCTTGACCTGCATGTAAATGTACGGTACGCAGAACGCGGTGTGCGCGATCACGAGGGTCACCATCCCGAACGGGAGTCCGAGCAGGGAGAAAAATGCGAGAAATACCATCCCAAGCACGATTTCCGGGATGATGAGCGGTGCGAGGGCGATTTTTTCGGCGGCGTTTTTGAAGGGAAGTGCGGAATTTTTCATGCCGAGCGCCGCGGATGTCGCCAGAATCGCCGCGAAAACGGACGAGAGCGCACCGAGAAGGAGGGAGTTGACGAGGGCGTTCATGATGTCCCGGTCGCGGAGCAGTTCGCGGTACCATTTCAGCGAAAATCCGCCCCACTGCGACGACAGCCGGCTCTCGTTGAAGGAGTAAATCACGACCACGGCGATCGGGAGATACGTGAGAATGGTCATGAGAATGGGGTAAAGTTGAAATTTTCGCTTCATGTTGTCACCGTTTGTGTGAGGTTTTGGGGAATAAGACTATGATTTCCTGTCGTCTGTCGGTTTCGTTGGCGTTGCCTTGGAGTTGGTCGGAAGCTGATATAAGTGTGGTTGGTGCTCAGACGAATTATGCATAATAATTCACTTCTCATGCTTCGCTTTCCGCATCAGGATCAGGCATACCGCGCCTGTGAGCAGCATCAGAATCACCGACAGCGCCGCCGCCATGGGCTGATTGTGCGCCTTCATCAGAAGCTCCTCAATCAGCGAACCCACGAGAACGATCTTGTTGCCGCCGAGGATCTGCGCGATGAAGAACAGCCCCATCGACGGGATGAACGTGAGGATCACGCCCGTTTTCAGACCCGGTGCGGTCAGGGGCAGAATCACGGTGAAGAATGCCGAAATCCGCGATGCACCGAGATCCCGCGCCGCGTCAACGAGGGAGAGATCGAGCTTTTCCGCAACCTGATAAACCGACGTGAACATGAATGGCAGAAGCACGTAAACCATGCCCACGACCACGGCGGGATAGCTGTACAGGAGCTTGAGCGGCTCGTCCGTGATGCCAAGTCCCATGAAAACCTTATCGAGCAGGCCGTTTGCGCGGAAAATGATGATCCATCCGTACAACCGGAGCAGGGAGTTGACCCAGTACGGGATCATCTGCGCCGAGAAGAAGAAGCGCCGGATGCCCGGAGACGACAATGCCGCCGTCAGCCCGAACGGGTACCCGAGCAGGATCACGAGTACGGTGGAAAGGCACGCAAGCCCGAGGGATGTTTTGAATACATTGAAATACTGCTCCGTGAAGAGGGCGGCGTAGTTCTCCCACGTGAAGGAAAACTCATACGACCAGCCGTCCTGCCGGAGAAAGGAGAGAAGCACCATCATCACAAGCGGCCCGCCCACAAATACCAGCGTGAACAGGTACATGGGCAGTGCTCCGATGGTGGAAAAAATACGTCTGCGTTTCTGCATGGATTACTCCGATTTGTGCATAATTATGCGCGGCATAGGATGCCTGCATGCGGCGGGATTCCGAGATTGACCGTGTCGCCGGCGCGGATGGAGTTGTCCAAACCGTACCGCATCGACGTCAGGCGCACACCGTCCGATTCGGCTGTGATCCGCATGATGCCGCCGGCAAAGTTCACGTCGGTTACGGTGCACGGGATGCCGTCTTCGCGGACTGCCAGCTTCTCGCCGCGCACTGCCGTCATCACGGTATCACCCGGCTGATGCTCTTCCCTGCCCGCACGCACGGTGAGCTCACGACCCGCAAACGACACCACGGCGGAATCCCCGTCCTGACGCAGGAATGTGCACGGGAGAATGTTCGCCTCGCCCACAAAACGCGCGACATAGACCGAATCCGGTTCATCGTAAATCTCCGACGGCGTGCCGATCTGCAGGAATTTTCCTCCCTGCATCACTGCCACCCGGTCGGACATGTTCAAAGCCTCTTCCTGATCGTGCGTGATGTACACAAACGTGATGCCGAGCTGCTTCTGAATCCGCTTCAGCTCCGTCTGCATCGCGCGGCGAAGGTTCAGATCCAGCGCACCCAGCGGCTCGTCAAGGAGGAGAACATCCGGCTTTCCGATCACGGCACGGGCGATGGCAATTCTCTGACGCTGACCGCCGGAGAGGGCGTGAGGATACCGGCTCCCGTACCCGTCCATCTGCACGAGGGAGAGGGCTTCCTCCACGCGCGGCTTGATTTCCGACTTCTTCACTCCCGCGATTTTCAGCGGATACGCGATGTTGTCCCAGACCGTCATGTGCGGGAAGAGGGCGTAGTTCTGGAAAACGGTGTTCACGGAGCGCAGATTCGGTGCGAGCGAGGTCACATCCCGCCCGTTGAGGAAAACGGAACCGCTGTCCGGCTCTTCCAGACCGCTGATGATCCGCAGAAGGGTCGTCTTCCCGCATCCGGACGAGCCGAGAATGGTCAGGAATTCCCCGCGGGCAACGGTAAAGGAAAGCCCCGAAATCACGGAAGTTTCCCCGAAGGATTTTGACAGATTCACAAGTTTGAGTATATCGGGCACGGCACACCTATGGTAATTTTAAAATTTTGATTGGATAATTTTATAATAGCATAGGATGGCGGTGTTGTCAAGAAAAATTTGCAGTTAAAGAGGGTGTAATAATGCGGAATGCAGAATGAATGGGCGGATGTTTGCGGATGGACATGATGCGCGCCGCAGGTTGAGTAGGTTCACGCCTCATCCGTCACGATTTTTTAAGAAAAAACCGTGACACCTTCCCCGGCTGCGTTTGTGAAGTTGAAATTTCCAGCGACTGCACGGGGAAGGCTTGTTAAGGGTGGCGTCCCGGAGCATCGCCGTAAGAACAACTGCGTTTGCGCCGCAGGCTGAAATTTACCCGGGCAATCCGGTGACACATCCCCAAGATCAGTGCCCGAAGCGGTTCAATCTCGCCGCCGCAGGCTGAGTTTACCGAGGGAATCCAGTGTCCTGTACGATAAAGGAAGCTGTCTTCACTCAAAAATTGCACGGGTATGAATCCCTCGCCCGCCGGAGGCATTGGGTCCAGGCACTCCTGGTTGCCGAATCGAGAGCCCGGCAATGGAGGGTTCTCGCGCCGCACGCGTAGTGCATAAAATCAATTTGAAAAGCGGAGCTTTTCTACATCAAATCCCTGACGCTTCAGACACCCCAAACCCGCTGTAAGCGAACGATATTCCCATGACGCTTCAGACACCCCAAACCCGCTGTAAGCGAACCATAAAACTAAGACCTCCTAAGAATACATCAAAATTAACATTTATCATCCTTTGTTCATAAAATCCCTTTGATTTTTGCCGCCGGATGCGATATGATATAATGTAGCGCATTGTGTTTTATCCGCGCGAAAAATGTAAATTACCCTCGGGAGGTCACGGATTTTGACTATCCTTTCTCAGAATAACAATCTTACCGAAAATAAAATCGCTCTCGGCGTCGACGTCGGCTCCACGACCGCTAAAATCGCGGTGGTGAAGAACGGCGAGGTCGTATGGCAGACCTATGAACGCCATTATTCCCGCATCCGCGAAACACTCACCCGCATGCTCCGCGATACACGCAGTCTGCTCGGGGACGACGGATTCACCGCTGCCATTTCCGGTTCCGCCGGGCTCGGTCTCGCACAGGCAATCGGCGTTCCCTTCGTGCAGGAGGTGTGGGCAACCAGTCAGGTCATCCAGACCATGGATCCCGACGTTTCCACGGTCATTGAGCTCGGCGGCGAGGATGCGAAAATCATCTTCTTCCAGGGCGGAACCGACGAACGCATGAACGGTACCTGTGCCGGCGGTACGGGCGCGTTCATTGACCAGATGGCTTCCCTCCTCGACGTTACACCCGATGAACTGGATGAGCTGGCTTTGCAGCATAAGAAGCTCTACCCCATCGCGTCAAGATGCGGCGTGTTCGCAAAAACCGACGTGCAGCCGCTTCTCAATCAGGGCGCATCCAAGGCAGACGTCGCCGCGTCCATTTATCAGGCAGTCGTCAACCAGACCATCGCAGGACTTGCACAGGGCAGAAAAATCGAAGGACGCGTCATGTTCCTCGGCGGACCGCTGTATTTCTGCAAGGGTCTGCGCGAGAGATTCATTGATACCTTAAAGCTCACCGAAGAAAACGCCGTCTTTCCCGATTTTGCGAGAAATGCCGTCTCCCTCGGTGCCGCACTGTACTCCGAAACCGCGTGCACGGAAACCTATACCATCGATAAACTCATCTCCCTCGTGGAAGAGGCGCAGATCAAGTCCACGTCCACGAGAATGCCGCCCCTGTTCGAGAGCCAGTTCGACTACGACCGGTTCGCAGAACGCCACGCACGGGCAAGCGTCGAGGAGGTGCCCATCGGAACTTACGCCGGTAAAGCATGGCTCGGCATCGACTGCGGCTCCACGACCACGAAGCTCACCCTCATCGGCGAGAACTGCGAAATTCTCTATACTTACTACGACTCCAACCGCGGCAACCCCGTCGCAATCGTGCGTCATGAGCTCGAAACCATCTACGACCTGTGCGGCAGCCGGATTACCATCTGCGGCGCGTCCGTGACCGGCTACGGCGAAGACCTCATCAAAAACGCATTCTCCGTCGATTGGGGCATCGTTGAAACCGTCGCGCACTATACCGCCGCAAAGTATTTCAAGCCCGACGTCGACTTCATCCTCGATATCGGCGGTCAGGACATCAAGTGCTTCAAAATCCGGAACGGCGCCGTCGACCGCATCATGCTCAACGAGGCTTGTTCCTCCGGATGCGGCTCCTTCATCGAAACCTTTGCGCGCTCCATGCACCTGACTGCGGAGCAGTTTGCGAAAAAGGCGCTCTTTGCAGAATCCCCGGTCAACCTCGGCTCCCGCTGTACC
>JAFUQY010000072.1 GCA_017472105.1 Clostridia bacterium
CGGGGTGTTTGCAGTATAATATGATATATATTTCCGTCAATCAAAGGATATTCCCATGTCTGACAATAAATACACCATCGGCATTGACTACGGCACCCTTTCCGGACGCGCGCTTCTGGTTCGTGTCTCCGACGGGTGCGAGATGGGCTCCTCCGTTTTTGCCTATCCGCACGGAGTCATGGATGAGTTCCTCGACGCCCCTGCCGGAAAAATCGCTCTCCCTCCGGACTGGGCACTGGAGCATCCCGCCGATTATCTCGAAGTCCTCACCCGCACCGTCCCCGACGTGATCGCGCAGTGCGGCATAGATCCTGCGGACGTCATCGGCATCGGCATCGACTTCACCAGCTGCACTCTCATCCCGACGTACGCGGACGGAACACCGCTCTGCATGACGCCGGAATTTGAGAACAATCCGCATGCCTACCCGATCCTCTGGAAGCATCACGCGGCGCAGAAGTACGCAAACCGCCTCAACGCAATCGCAGAAGAGCGGAACGAGCCGTGGCTGAAATACTACGGCGGTGCGATCTCCTCCGAATGGACGTTCCCGAAGATCTGGCAGGTGCTCGATGAAGCTCCCGAAGTCTACGAAAAGGCTGACAAATTCATCGAATGCGGCGACTGGATCGTATGGCAGCTCACCGGAAATGCGACCCGCGGCGGCTGTCACGAGGGCTACAAATCCATGTACACCGACGACGGCTATCCGTCTCCCGATTTCTTCAGGGCACTCGATCCGGGACTCGAGAACGTCATCGCGGACAAGTGCTCCGATCCCGTGCTCTCTCCCGGACAGCGCGCAGGTACACTCACCGATGAGATGGCAGAAAAGCTCGGGCTGAAACCCGGTATCGCCGTGGCGGTCAGCGTTCCCGATGCCCACGTTGCGTCCCCTGCGATGCGCGTCGGCAAAATCGGCAGACTCCTCGCCATCATGGGCACATCCACCTGCCACCTCCTCGTTTCCGACAAGCTCGTACCCGTTCCCGGCATCTGCGGTGTCGTAAAGGACGGCGTTCTCCCCGGATTCTACGGCTACGAAGCCGGTCAGGGATGTGTGGGCGACCATTTTGCGTGGTTCGTCGAGCACTGCACGCCCGTTTCCTATCACGAAGAAGCACTCTCCCGCGGCATGACCGATATCCAGCTCATGTCCGAGAAGGCGGATGCTTTGAAACCCGGTGAATCCGGCATTCTCGCCCTCGACTGGTGGAACGGCAACCGGAGCATCCTCGTCGACACCGATCTCTCCGGCATGTTCCTCGGCATGACCCTGACAACAAAACCGGAAGAGCTGTTCCGCGCACTCCTCGAAGCCACCGCATTCGGCACCCGCATGATCGTCGAAAACTACCGCGAACACGGCATCGAGGTCAACGAATACATCGCGGCGGGCGGCATTGCGAAAAAAGCTCCCGGCATGATGCAGATCTACGCGGACGTCACCGGCATGGAAATCCACATCGCGTCGTCCACGCAGGGTCCCGCACTCGGTTCCGCCATCTACGCTTCCTGTGCGGCAGGAGCTGAAAACGGCGGCTACGATACCATCGCGGAAGCGTCCGAGAAGATGGGCACGAAATACGATAAAACCTACCGCCCCATTCCCGAAAACCGTGCGGTCTACGATAAGCTCTACGCTGAGTACAAGCTCCTGCACGATTACTTCGGACGCGGCGAAAACAACGTCATGAAGCGCCTGCGGGATCTCAAGGCGGACACAAAACGATAAAAATTATAATTCACATAAAAGGAAACCCAATACCATGTACAAAGATCAGAAAGTTGTATTCTCCGGCGTGCAGCCGTCCGGTGTCCTCACCATCGGCAATTACCTCGGCGCGATCCGGAATTTCGCGGATTTTTCCGATACCTACCACTGCTACTACTGCGTCGTTGACGAACATGCCATCACTGTGCGTCAGGTTCCCGCAGATCTCCGCAAGAGAACCTACGAAACTCTCGCGCTCTATATGGCGTGCGGTCTCGATCCGGAAAAGAATACCCTCTTCGTCCAGAGCCATGTCTCCGCTCATGCCGAGCTCGGCTGGATTCTCGACTGCTATACCATGTTCGGCGAGCTGTCCCGCATGACCCAGTTCAAGGATAAGTCCGCAAAGAACGCAGACAACGTCAACGCAGGCCTCTTCACCTATCCCGCACTCATGGTTGCCGATATTCTCCTGTACCAGACCGATATGGTTCCCGTAGGTCAGGACCAGAAGCAGCACCTCGAGCTGGCACGTGACGTCGCCGCAAGATTCAATTCCGTCTACGGCGATACCTTCGTGGTTCCCGAACCGTATATCCCCAAGACCACAGCGAAGATCATGTCCCTCGCCGAGCCTACCAAGAAAATGTCCAAGTCCGACGACAACGAAAACGCAACCGTGCGTATCCTCGACCCCAAGGACGTCATCATCCGTAAGTTCAAGCGCGCCGTCACCGACTCCGGCAGCGAAGTGCGCTACGACGAAGCCGAAAAGCCCGGCGTGTCCAACCTCATGTCCATCTACGGCGCATTCACCGGCAAGACCATCGAGGAAACCGAACGCGAATTCGCAGGCAAGGGCTACGGTGACTTCAAACTCGCCGTCGGTGAAGCATGCGCGGACGCTCTCGCTCCCGTTCAGGCAGAATTCGCACGCCTCGCAGCCGATAAGGCATACCTCGAAGACGTCATGGCAAAGGGTGCCGAAGCTGCCGCAAGAGACGCCGCAAGAACCATGAGCAAAGTCAGACGCAAGCTCGGTTTCATTGAATTAAAGAGAAGATAAACCCCGTCCCCCGCCGGAATTGGATCGTCATTCTCCCCGGCGCGCGTGAGCCCGGATATCGTACAATTCAAGTAACGAAATCCCGCAATCGCTCCACGGCGCGGGCGAATAGGGTCTCGGAGGTCCCTATGAGCCGTATTAACGAGTTCCATATAATTTGGTACGCATCAGTCGGCTATGCACCCTCAAGTACAGTCTGCAATTGCTTCCGTAGAAAGCTATCAAAAAAACCAAACTGCACATAGTCATAAAAAATCCCCCGAAGCTGACAAAACCATATCAGTGCATAAACCGTCAACGCACTGCACCTCGTCAGCCGAAAGTTTTTGCGGAGCTTTTTTCAAAAAGCGACCGTACTCCCCAAATAATAACCCTGCACTATCTAAAATAAGGAGATATATCACCATGAAAACCAAAGCGGTACGTCTGCACGGCACGATGGATCTGCGGCTGGATGAATTTGAGCTGCCGGAGATCAAGGATACGGAAATTCTTGCTGAGGTTATTTCGGACAGCATCTGCATGTCTTCGTATAAGGCGGCATCGCAGGGTCCGAATCATAAGAGAGTTCCCGACAATGTAGCGGAGAATCCCGTTATCATCGGCCACGAATTCTGCGGCAAGATCGTCAAGGTCGGCGCGAAGTGGGCGGATCAGTTCAAGGCAGGCGAAAAGTACGTCATTCAGCCCGCGATCAACTATAAGGGCTCCCTCGATTCTCCCGGATATTCCTACCCCTACTGCGGCGGCGCGGCAACGTATGTCATCCTCCCCGAGGAAGTCATGCTTCAGGGATGCCTGCTCCATTACGACAGCGACGCGTACTTCTACGGAAGCCTTGCCGAACCCATGTCCTGCATCGTCGGCGGCTATCACGCGAACTACCATACCAAGCCCGGCGTTTATCAGCACGATATGGGCGTAACCGAAGGCGGATGCATGGCAATTCTCGCTGGTGCCGGCCCCATGGGTCTCGGTTGCGCTGACTATGCAATCCACGGCGGACGCGCTCCCAGACTCCTCATCGTCACCGATATCGACGACGCGAGACTCGAACGCGCTGCCAAGCTCCTCACAAAGGAAGATGCCGCAAAGTTCGGCGTTGAGCTCCACTTCGTCAATACCGCGAATATCGAAAATCCCGTCGAATACCTCAAGTCCTTCACCGGCGGCGCGGGCTTCAATGACGTCTTCGTCTATGCTCCCGTCAAGTCCGTTGTGGAAATGGGCGACGCTATCCTCGGCCGCGACGGATGCCTCAACTTCTTCGCCGGTCCCACCGATACCTCCTTCTCCGCAATGTTCAATTTCTATAACGTCCACTACGGCGCTACCCACATCGTCGGCACCTCCGGCGGCAATACCGATGACATGATCGAATCCATCGATCTCATGCAGAAGAAGCTCATCAATCCCGCGGGCATGATTACCCACATCGGCGGCCTCGATGCATGCGCAGAAGCGACCCTCAATCTCCCCAAGATCAAGGGCGCGAAGAAGCTCATCTATACCCACGTTTCCCTTCCTCTCACCGCAATCGAAGATTTCGGCAAGGAAGCTGAGGCAAACAAGGGTACCGAACTCGGTCAGCTCTATGCCGATCTCGATAAGCTCTGCAAGGATGCAGGGGATCTCTGGTGCCCCGCTGCCGAAAAGAGACTCCTCGAATATGCCGGCGTGGATGCGTAATCCGGTAAATTGAATCCAAAACCGTGCCTTCATCGGGTGCGGTTTTTTCCTGTTTTTGTTCACTTCGACAGAATTTTCACTGCCGAATGCGGACGTTTTGACAAGGTGCTCAATTCGGAAAAATCTATAACCCGATTCTCAGCCCGATTCCCCTGTCCGGGACGGCGTACATTGTACAAATCCGCCAATTCAGTTATAATTAAATTCGAATCGGGTCGTTCATATAGCTTTTTTTGATAACGGGTTAATTTAAAATCCCTCTTTACAAACCTTTTTTTGTGTATTATAATTAGTACAGAATTTACACGATACGGAGAAGCCAAATGACCATCCAGCAATGTAAATACATCCTCGCCATCGCACGCTCCGGTTCCATGAACGAAGCCGCGAAGAGCCTGCTTGTTTCTCAGGCAAGCCTTTCGTCCGCTGTGCGCGAGCTTGAGGATGAGTTCAATATCCGCATTTTCGACCGCTCCAACAAGGGCGTGCGCATTACCCGTGACGGTTCGGAGTTCATCCGCTACGCACGTCAGCTTCTTGCCCAGTACGAGGTCATCACCGACCGCTATCAGGGCGAGGACAAAAAGAGCATCCGGAATTTCGCGGTGACTTCCCAGCATTACGACTTCGTCGCGGAGGCGTTCGTCGTGTTCATGAAGAAATTCCGCGTGGATTTCAACCTCTCCCTCAAGGAAGCGCGCACGTTCGAGGTCATCGACGACGTCACCAACCTGCGCTCCGACGTGGGTATCCTCGCCTACCTCAAGGCTCCCACCGGCGGCTACATGGAACGCTACCTCAAGAGAAACGGTCTGGATTACCACCAGCTCTTTGAAACCTCACCTCATGTCTTCCTCGGCAAGCACCACCCTCTCGCAGACCGCGAACAGCTTACCCTCGAGGAGCTTGCGGAATATCCCTACATCACCTATGACCAGGGTGAAGCCGGCCCCATCGAATTCTCCGAGGAGCTGACCGAAAGCAATCCCACCAAAAAGCACATCCGCATCAATGACCGCGCAACCCTCATGAACCTGCTCCTCAGCACCGACAGCTACACCATCGGCACCGGCGTCATGACGTCCGATCTGAACAAGGGCAGCGTCGTTGCAGTCAAGCTCGCGTCCGGCGATGTCTATTCCGTGGTTATGATTCACCGCGCCGACGTGGGACTGAGCGAGGATGCCGACAAGTTCATCCGTGTGCTGCACGAGGTTACCTCGAAAATCGGCAGCGAAGCGTAATCCCGCATCATCAATCCGTCAAAAATTCAAATTATATATACATAGGAGTTCATCATGCTTGCACTTGTTAAGAAATACGCAAAACCCGGCCTCTGGATGGAAGAAGTTCCGGAACCCGTCTGCGGCGACAACGACGTCAAGATCAAGATCCACAAAACCGCTATCTGCGGCACCGACCTGCACATCTACAACTGGAACCAGTGGTCTCAGGACACCATTCAGGTTCCCCGCGTAATCGGTCACGAATATGTCGGCGAAATCGTTGAATGCGGCAAGAACACCACCCGCACCCACGTCGGTCAGATCGTGTCCGGTGAAGGTCACATCGTCTGCGGCAAGTGCCGTAACTGTCTCTCCGGCAACGGTCACCTCTGCAAGGAAACCGTCGGCGTCGGCGTAAACCGTGACGGTGCATTCGCTGAATACCTCGTAATTCCCGAAACCAACGTACGCCCCTGCGCTGACAACATTCCCGAAGAAATGTACTCCTATTTCGATCCCTTCGGAAACGCTGTTCATACCGCTCTCGCATTCGATCTCGTAGGTGAAGACGTTCTCGTTACCGGTGCTGGCCCGATCGGCATCATGGCTGCATGCGTTGCTCAGTTCTGCGGCGCGCGCTACGTTGTCATCACCGACCTCAACGATTACAGAATCGATCTCGCAAAGAAGCTCGGCGTCAAGTATGCCATCAACACCGCAAAGGACAGCCTCGACGATCTCATGGCTGAACTCGGCATCGTAGAAGGCTTCGACGTCGGTCTGGAAATGTCCGGTGCACAGTCCGGGCTCGGCACCATGGTTGACCACATGGTTCACGGCGGCCGCATCGCTCAGCTCGGTCTTCTCCGTCAGGACGCTAAGCTCGACTGGAACAAGGTAATATTCAACGGTCTGACCATCAAGGGTATCTACGGCCGTCAGATTCACTAAACCTGGTACAAGATGCAGGCTATGCTTCAGGGCGGTCTCGACATCGCAGGCATCGTAACCCACCGCTACGACGTACGCGACTTTGAAGCAGGCTTTGAAGCAATGAACTCCGGCAACTCCGGTAAGGTCGTTCTCGACTGGACCAAGCTGCACGACTAAGACGCCTTCGTCCAAGAGAACAGATAAGCTTGAATAGATAATAAAGCCCAACTCCACCACGCGCGTGAGCCCGGATAAGCAACAATTTAAGCTGCTATATCCCGCAATCGCAAACCGGCTGCTGCGAATGGGGTCTCGGTGGTCCCCATGAGCTCGCGTACAGTTTCCTGATAGATCGGACAAAACACTTCGGCATCGCACCCTCAAGTTCAATCAGAAATTGTCCCCGTAGAAGGTTATCTATCAATCCAAGCTGCACATCGTCAAGAAAAATCCCCCTGAAGCTGACCAAATCCTACCCGTGCACTCCCCGTCAGCGCACTGCACCTCGTCAGCATAAAAGTTTTGCGGAGCTTTTTCAAAAGCGACCCCGCGTCCCCCCTTAACAACAAACCTCAACTAACCATCACGTAGGAGAACATACAAAATGAAATCTGCACTGAATATTTTCCGTGCCACCTGCGATCAGATTGCAGCGGACGGCATGTCCAAGAATGAAAAGGTTATCACCACTCCCCAGGGCGCAAGAGTTCTTGCAAACGGCCGTGAGCTGATTAACCTCTGCGCGAACAACTACCTCGGTCTCGCATCCAACGAAACCGTTATCAACGCCGCTAAGAACAGCTACGACAAGTGGGGCTACGGTCTCTCTTCCGTACGTTTCATCTGCGGTACGCAGGAAGTTCACAAGAAGCTCGAAAAGCGTCTCTCCACCTTCCTCGGCACCGACGACACCATCCTCTACAGCTCCTGCTTCGACGCAAACGGCGGTCTGTTTGAAACCCTTCTCAC
>JAFUQY010000073.1 GCA_017472105.1 Clostridia bacterium
ACATTCCTGATGAAAAGGAACTCCTTGAAATGATGGAAGAAATTCGTAAAACCGCGTAAGACCTAAAAAACAAGAATACGGTATATCTCTTACGAAATATACCGTATTCTTGCAAAACTGTCCTTTAGCACGTCTGGCTAAAACCTGCGGGCTTTTTTTATTCATTTGTGTTTCCGTGCCACGATCACGGCACAGGTGACCGATACAGCCGCGAGGGTCCACACAACGATCAGCGCGGGGATCATGGCACGCGGCATGCCGTTTTCCGCAGCCGCTCCGTCCTCTGATGCGGGCGCGTCCGGCCCGGGTGCCGCCGTCACCGGAGCATCCGTGATCTCCTCCGTGACAGGATCCGTCATAACGTCGCGTGCCTCGGCAAGCACGTACGAGAATCCCTGCGCATAGGTCGGCTTCGTCTCGTGCCCGTACAGCTTCATCGTGTGCTCGCCGGCTGTCAGCTCCGCGAGCATACCGTACATGGTGACCGCCTCCGGCCAGGTGCGCTCAAGATACGTATTATAATACACGCCGTCATCGATCTGCAGATACGCACCGCGTCCGCTGGGATCGGACACGCAGTCAAAGCGGAATTCGTACAGTCCCGACTCCGCGACCGTGAACGTGACCTCAAACGGCTTCTGCGCGTAGTAGGACATTACGAGGCAGGAATAATTTCCCTGTTGCGGACCGTAGTGATTGACGCTGAAATCCTCCACGGAGAGTCCTCGGTCCAGATTCGCCTGCATGTATGCATCCTCATAAAACAGGATGGAAACGATCTGTGCATCCGGATCCGCAAAGGCACCGAGCGGGGTATCCGACGGCGTCAGCAAAGCGGAGGCATCCTGTTTGGGACTGCGCTCGCTTGACTCGGGGAACACGGGAAAATCATCGTACTCCCATGCAGCGGCGGAAAAAACGGCACCGATCAGCAGAAAAACAGCGAGTGAGAGAGAGAAAAGCTTCTTCATACGCACCTCCGTCAGCGGATATCCATGACGACCTCCGCCGGCTTTTCATCGAGCTGACGGGGGTTTTTGAGGATGTTCTTGAAATGCTTCAGACCGGATGCAAAATAGAATCCGTCGCAGATACGTTCATCGGTAACGAACGTGAAGTCCATATACGATTTTTTGACAATGTTGCCTTCGTCATCCGGCTCGTAAACGCGCTTCTTCGCGCCGAACGAGCAGAACACGGGACACGTTCCGAAATCATACAGGTGGTGATGAATCGGCGGAATACCAAGGGATCCCATCGACGTGATGAACAACGAGCAGTGGAACGGGCTGACGTCCGTAAGGAATTTCGGGATCAGTCCGAAATAGTCCATGCCCTTCAGCATCCATACGACAAATTTCAAAAACAGCGCAGGGATTTTCGCAAGACCTCCTGCCACTTTATCGAAATCTCCGCCGGGATTTTCGCGGTAATCCACGATTTTCGCGTTGAGCGTTTCATAAATTTCCTTGAGTGTCGCATCGCGCGGCACGACGATTTTGATTGCCGTATCTGGCGACTCGAGCGTCATCTCCTTCTTGATAACGAGAGAGACCTCCACCTCGTCGCGCGTCCAGACTCTCTGCCCGCGAATGAAGCGGTTGACGGCAGGACGGGATGCCGCCATACGGACGTACGCGGCGATCAGCACGTGCATCATGCTGATGTTCGTCATACCCTCCTCCTGCTTTTCCTTGAGGTACGTTTCGAGCTTCGTCATGGGGATGCGGTCGGTGATCAGATTCTGCGAGCCGACGCGATTGACCATGATGAAAGGCTCCATCATCGTCATTGCGGGAAGGCTTTTTACGCGGCGCATTGTTGATTTCGCCATGGGTGGATACCGTTCACGGGGCGTACCCGTGCCTTTCCGTAGTTTTCAGATATGCCGTGCGGTGAGCTTGATTATGAGGGATATATTATCGTCTGCGGCGGCTTTATTTCTGCCGATTTTTCCGCATTTCGTGCACCGGTGGGTGATGATGTATCCGCGTTTCGGATCGGGCTCGGCAGTCACGGGCTCCAGCGGTGCCCTGCAATCGGACGCGCGGTCCCCGGGATTTACATCGAGATGGAGCGACCACAAACAAAACTG
>JAFUQY010000074.1 GCA_017472105.1 Clostridia bacterium
CGCGAAAACCGAAATCATTGTCACCGTCGGCGGCAGTGAAGCGATCGATATGACGACCCGTGCTCTCGTGAATCCCGGAGACGAGGTCATCATTCCCCAGCCTGCGTTCGTCTGCTACGGTCCGATTGCGGAGCTTGCGGGCGGCGTTCCGGTGATTATCAACACAAAAGAAGAAAACAAATTCAAGCTGACAGCGGAAGAACTGAAGGCGGCGATCACCCCGAAGACCAAGCTGCTCGTGCTTCCCTATCCGAACAATCCGACCGGCGCCATCATGACCCGCGAGGATCTGGAACCCATCGCTGAGGTTCTGCGCGGCACGGATATCATGGTTCTCTCCGACGAAATCTACGCGGAGCTGACCTACGGACGGGAGCATTTCTCCATCGCACAGCTCGACGGCATGCGGGAAAGAACCGTCATCGCCAGCGGCTTCTCCAAAGCATACGCCATGACCGGCTGGAGAATGGGCTACACCTGCGCACCGGCTCCCATCTCGAAGCAGATGCTGAAAATCCACCAGTACGCCATCATGTGCGCGCCGACCATGTCCCAGTTCGCGGCAATCGAAGCGATGAAGAACGGCGACGAGGACGTTGCAATGATGCGTGCGGAATACAACAGGCGCCGCCGCTACATTGTCGGAGGACTCCGCGGAATCGGCATCGAATGCTTTGACCCGGAGGGCGCGTTCTACGTCTACCCGAACATCTCCGGCTACGGCATGACCTCGGAAGAGTTCTGCGAACGTCTGCTGAACGAAACGGGTGTTGCCATCGTGCCCGGCTCCGCGTTCGGTGACTGCGGCGAAGGCTTTGCGCGGATTTCCTATGCATACTCCGTCGAACACATTGCCAAGGCAATCGACCGGATCGAGAAATTCGTAAAAACCCTGCAACAGTGACGAAAATGTGCAAAATACGGCATAAATTTTCTTGTATTTTGTGAAAGAAATCATCATGTTCCTATTGCAATTTTGAAAACATTGTGGTATAATAACCACTGTTGACTTGTGTATTAGATTCCATTGATGGAGGTGTAACTGAAATGGCAAAGTGCTGTATCTGCGGAAAGGGCGTTACTTTTGGCTGCAACGTATCCCACTCCATGCGCCACACTAACAGAGCTTGGAAGCCGAACATCAGAAAGGTAAAAGCAGTTGTTGACGGTGAACATAAGACCGTTAGCGTTTGCTCCCGCTGCCTGCGTTCCGGCAAGATTACCCGTGCGTAATTGAATTTCAACTGAAACTCCCACGTTCGTCGTCGGGAGTTTTTGCCTTTTTATACGACTTTTTTACGGAGGTACCCATGAAAACATTCAGACTGGAAGCACACCGCGGTGTCGGGACGCAGTTCCCCGAAAACACCATGCCCGCCTTTGAAGCCGCTGTGAATCAGGGCTACGACGTGATCGAACTTGACCTGAAATTCACCGCCGACAACCGTTGCGTGGTTCTGCACGACGGCTCGGTCAAGCGCACGGGACGGACACCCGACAACACTCCCGCGCCCGACACAAAAATCACCGCACTGACCTACGCCGAAGCCGACGCATACGACTACGGTCTCTGGAAAGGCGAAGAATTCCGCGGAACGAAGATTCCCCTGTTCTCCGACGTGCTCGCATTCGCAAAGGAGAGGAAAATCCCGCTGAAAATCGACAACTGCTACGAACGCTTCACGGCTGAACAGAAGGAAATCCTGTATTCCCTCATCGAGAAGGCGGATATGGGCAATCTCGTCGGATTCACCTGCGCCAACGCCGCGTCCTTTGACGAAGTTTCGGAGAGATTCCCCGAAGCCGAATTCCACTACGACGGACGCATCGACGAAAACGACTTCGCTCCCCTGCTCTCCCACGTGAAGAATCACCGGTGCACCGTGTGGGTTCCGATGGACAACAACTCGACGAAGTGGGTGCACGAATCCATCCGCCGGTGCTGTCCTGAGCTGTGCGAGCTGATCCACAGAAACGGGCTCGAGGTCGGTGTGTGGATCCTCCGCGGCACGGATGAGCTGGACTACGCGAAGAACACCTGCGGCGCCGATATCGTAGAAACCGACGGTACGCTCAAGCCGTGACGGAATTCTGCGTCTGCTCGTCCCTCATCCCGAAGGAAGCGGAAGTGACGCTCGCTCAGCGGTATCGTGTGGTTAAACTGCCGCCGGACTCCACGCTGGACACGCCGATTCAGTGCCATCCCGACAGCATTTTCGCCGTCATCGGGGATGAACTGATCGTTCCGCGGCAGTATTACACGGCGCATCCGGATGTTATGGCCGAAATCGCATCCCTCGGCGGCTTCCGGCTGACGCTGTCCGATGCTCCGCGCGGATCGGTCTATCCCTCGGATTGCGGGATGAACGCCGCTGTCGGACGCGATTTTCTCATCTGCCATCCGAACGCCGCTGCTCCCGAGCTTCTCGATGCCGCAGGACGCGCGGGGCTGAGGATTGTTCCCGTCCGTCAGGGATATGCTGGATGCAGCTGCCTTGTCACGGATGCCGCTGTGCTGACCTTTGACGCCGGAATCGCCCGGACGCTGGAGAAAACCGGAATCCCATCCCTTCTTCTGACACCGGGAGGCGTGGAGCTGCCCGGATATGCCTGCGGATTTTTCGGCGGTGCATGCGGCTTTCACGACGGCGTGATTTCCGTCTGCGGCGATGTGTCGTCCCTGCCCTGCCGGAATGCGCTCGAAGATTTTGCACGATCCTGCGGGTATGTCATCCGCTCTCTTGCATCCGGTCCCGTCACCGATGTCGGCGGAATCCGGTTCTATCCCAACTGAATACGCAAACGCCTTTTGTCAATTTTGTACAAATGGCGTTTTGTTGTTTTATGCATGTCGCGATTTTTCTTCTTTTGTATTTCTTTCATATTGACAAATGTTGTTTTGTGTATTACAATAGAATCAAACAATCGTCAAAAGGAGAGAGCTATGGAAGGTAAAATCACAGTATTTGATGTGTTCAAAGGGTGTCTTCTGCTGATCGCGGGATTCTTCATCGCGTATTTCGGCGCATTTTTCGTCACCATGACGGAGCACGTCAAGGAATACGCCTACCCGCAGGCATATGGACGCACGACGCTCCAGCCGAAAACGGACGGCATCGGCACGGTTCTGGTGTGGCAGAAAAACTACATTCCGTTCGGCGGGCCGGATCCGGAAGAAGTCACGCTCAACCACGAACGACTGCGCAATTCCAAGGATTATTACTTCCAGCTTGAGCTGCCAATGGTTCCGGGCAACACGATGCTCCCCTACGCGCAGATCGGCGAAAATTCTCCGGAATGGGCGCAGGTCAAGCGGAATATCACCTATGACGCACAGTTTGCCGCCGTATATTACAAAGAATTCTACGAACGCGGCTACTCCGACGATATACTGACCGAATATCCGTTCAGCATCGTTCACACGGGCAGAATCACCGGGCATCTCGACCTCGCGCCGTCATCCTTCTATTACCTTCCCAACCGTGATGCCGTTCCGGGTGTGTTTTTCGAATGCCCGGTATCCCCGCACACGGAGGACGGCACGTTCGAAGGCAGGGACAGCATCACCGTCAGCGTTCCCGCGATTTCTGTGAGCTACACCGACTACTACACCGGAAAATCCAACAAAACGCCGCGCGAATACTACAAGGACTGGGTGGATCGGTATGTTCTCTCGGACGATTTTGAATTTGACAGCTTTTACAGCCTCGAGATGTTCACGGACGTTTACCCGGGCGCGCCGGAGATTCTGTGGGAGTTCGAGCGGAGCGTACTGACCCGGCGGCTGTATTTCGAGCTGTATTCCCCGACGGACAGTGACATGAAAATCGCGGACGGCGTGATTCTCATCCGAACCTATGGGACGTGGCAGAAACC
>JAFUQY010000075.1 GCA_017472105.1 Clostridia bacterium
GCTTTTGAAAAAGCTCCGCAAAACTTTTATACAGACGAGGTTTTGGTTGCTGACGGGATGTGCACTGATATGGTTTTGTCAGCTTCAGGGGGATTTTTCTTGACGGCGTGCAGTTGTGATTTGGTGATAGCTTTCTACGGGTACAATTGCGGATTGCTGCTGAGGGTGCGATGCCATCGGATGCGTACCAAATTATCAGAAGCTCGTTTATACGGCTCATAGGGACCTCCGAGACCCTATTCGCCCGCGCCGTGGAGCGATCAATTGATATCGTTACTTCAATTGTTTCTGATCCGGGCTCACGCTCGCCGTGGAGGTTCAGGTGATTTATTCTTTTTTTCTTTTTTCTTTATTCTTTTAGCTGAAAGCGTTAGATTACGTATGCTTTTCCTTCCATCTTTGCGGCGTCTTTCAGTCGGAAACGCTTTTCCACATCCCACGGGGTTTCGGTTTTATCGGGGATATACACGCGGAGCAGATTTTTCTTTTCGTTCAGTTCCTTTTTCGGGGTGACGGATGCGGCGTAGGTGACGGGGGCTTTCCCAAGTGCGGCGGCGGAGATGGCGAGTTCAGCGGTGAGGTTCAATGTATCCCCGTCGGGTCTTGCGGTGACATCGGTGACGGCGGCGCGGACTCTTGCCATGAGGGAATCCGAATCTGTGGCATCCGGCACGGCATCGCACTCATATCTCAGGGGAATCCGGACTTCATCGGTGACGGTTTCGCCCTCTCCGGCAGTGACGCATTCGAGGTTCACGGTACCTTCCACGATCATTTTGCCGTTTTTGATGCTGCATTTTTCGCCGGAGACCGAGCCCCACGCGCAGACAAACGTCATCCCGGGTCTGAGCTTCGCCGATGCGGATGTGGTGAGTCTTCCGTTGACGCATCCCGCCGGGGTACAGCACTCCGCGCTCTCGAATGTGACGTCATCCTCCCACCCGATCATATACGCATCCGCGGCGGTTTCGCTTTCGGTGATTTTCATGATATCGCAGTCGATGTCGTATTCCGCGCGCCACTGCATCACGCCGTCGTCTCCCGCATCCACCTCGATCAGGACGATATTCCCGAACGCTGCTGCGCGGCAGGTTTTCGGATCAGCCGGATCGGGCAGTGCGAGCTCTTCCTCCACGGGTGCACGGGAGCGGGATGTGATGCAGTTTCCGTCCGGTGTGAGGGACAATGCGGTCAGGTACACGTCGCCCTTGACTGTGATTTTTCCGGCAGGGGATCCGACGCGGACATCGTTCAGTGCAATTTCAGCCGACGCCATGATGAGCCGTGTACCCTCCTTTTCACGGATTTCGCCGGAGACTTCGCCGGTTCCGCGGACTTCGGTGACGGCGGCGGTGGTATGGGTCTGTGTTTTTCTGCGCACAGCGGCGTCTTCCCCGGTTTTCATGGATGCGTCCGCCTGTTTCTGTGCCATTGCGCCGAGCTTGACACGGGACGAGAGTGTGATTTTACGCGGTGCCGTGACTCTGCAGCTGATCTGCTCCGCTGTCGGTGAGACGATGAGCTCCGCAGGCGAGACATCCTCATCCGCCGGGATCCGCACCGTATAGGGCGTTGACTGTGCAACCTGCGCCAGACCGCCGTCACCGCCGATATAGAGCACTGTATAGGTCACCGCCCCGTCGATCTCCACGCTGTCCCCCGTCATGTACTTGCCGTCGACGGTGGGATTTGCCAGCACGCCCACAATCCGCCTCACCTCCGGAACATAATCCGGCAGAGAAACGTCTTCGGTCACATCAGCAGCGGCAGTTGTATGCAGACGCGGGATATATAAGGTAGTATTCATGTTTTTGCCTCCACATTCCATAATCTGGTACAGGATATGCGCCGCACACACGGGTTATGACCGTCTCCGTCCATTCCTTCTGCATTGTCATACCCGCGCCGCTTTGCATATACTGCCGCTGAGACTGAAGGCAGCACTGCACAGTTCTGGTGGTGCAGTTGCGCCGTCAGATTTTCCGTCAGGTTAAATAAACCGAGGAAGCAAGAGCGCCTCCTCTGCTGACGAGGTTTATGACACATGACGGGAAAGATGCAAGCAAATGTGCTGCCAAGGCGTTAGCCGTGAATTGTGCGGTGCTGCCTTAAACAAAGGAGGTACAACATGAAACTGTCTCAGCTCAGACCCGGGGAATGCGGCGTGGTGACGGGGATTCAGCAAGGCTCCCTGACACGGCGTCTGCGCGATCTCGGACTCACCGACGGAACCGCGGTCACATGCATGCTCCGTTCACCGCTCGGGGATCCGTGTGCATACGCCTTCCGCGGCTCCGTCATCGCGATGCGGAAAAAGGACGCGGATACCGTTGGGGTGGAGTATCATGGAACATAAAATCCGCGCGGCGCTGGCAGGCAATCCGAACGTCGGCAAGAGCACCGTTTTCAATGCCCTGACGGGACTGCATCAGCACACGGGAAACTGGCCCGGGAAAACCGTCGAATGCGCCGAGGGAACGTTCACGGTCGATGGCTGCACCGTATTTCTCACCGATCTGCCGGGAATTTACTCCCTTGCCAGCCATTCCGCCGAAGAGGATGCCGCACGGGAGTTTCTTCTCACCCGTCCCGATATCACCGTCGTGGTCTGTGACGCGTCTTCCCTCGAGCGCAGTCTCATCCTCTGGGGACAGATTGCGTCAACTGGGATTCCGGTGCTTCTCTGCGTCAATCTCATGGATGAAGCGGAAAAGCGCGGGATTTCGATTGACCGGGATACCCTTCGGGCGCGCACGGGATGCCCCGTTGTCTTCACATCCGCCCGCTCGGATGACGGCATGGAGGAGCTGCGCCGTGCAATTCTGACGTTTGGTGGAGCAGAATCCCCGAAAATGGCTGAAAATGACCGGAATTGTGCGGAAATATGCCAGAACTGCGCTCACTGTGGAGGAAACTGCCCGGAAAATGGCGGGAACTGTCCATCCGGAACCGAATTTTACGTCCGGCAGGCGCAGGAAATCGCATCGGCGTGCGTCACATACGATCCCTGCACCGGTGCATCGCGGAGAACCCTTGACACCCGGATCGATCGCTGGATCTGCGGCAGGTTCACGGCGTTCCCGATCATGCTCGCATTCACGGCGCTTCTGTTCCTCATCACGGTGCACATCAGCGGATTTCTCTCGGATGCGCTCGGGGATGCCGCGGACTTCATTCTCGGATGGGTAACGGAGGTTTTCTCGCCCCATCTGCCGCAGAGTCTTGCATCCCTCCTCTTTGACGGCGTGCTCGGAACTGTCCTTGAAGTCATCTCCGTCATGCTCCCGCCGATGGCGATTTTCTTCCCGCTGTTCACGCTCCTTGAGGATCTCGGCTACCTGCCCCGCGCGGCGTTCAATCTCGACCGGTGCTTTGCCTGTGCCGGCTCGTGCGGGAAACAGTCGCTCACGATGCTGATGGGACTCGGATGCAGTGCCGCCGGGGTTATGGGATGCCGCATCATTGACTCGCCGCGGGAACGTCTGATTGCGGTGCTCACCAATTCCTTCATTCCGTGCAGCGGGCGTCTTCCGATTCTCTTCGCCATGCTCGCCGCGATGGGACACAGCTCCCTCTTCTCCGCCGTCACGCTCATGGGTCTGCTGATTCTGGCGATTGCGGTGACGCTTCTGGTGTCAAAATTCCTCTCCGTCACCATTCTGCGCGGTCAGCCGTCGTCCTTCACATTAGAGCTGCCGCCGTACCGGATGCCGCAGATCGGACGTACCGTTGCGCGCTCGCTTCTTGACCGGTGCATCTTCGTTCTCGGCAGGGCAATTACCGCATCAGCACCTGCAGGAGCCGTCATCTGGCTGACCGTGCACTGGGAAATCGGCTCCATTCCGCTGTATTCGCACCTGACCCGCGCGCTTGATCCGATCGGGAAGCTTGCCGGCATGGACGGGGTTCTGATGCTCAGCTTCCTGCTTGCACTTCCGGCGGCGGAGCTGGTACTTCCTCTCGCGTCGGCGGGATACACTCTCACGGGAGCGGGCATGCCGGAATTTGCGCCGGTGACCTGCCTTGCCGTGATCCTCTTCACGATGTTCCACTTCCCCTGCGCGACCACGCTTCTCACGATCCGCCGCGAATGCAGGAACGAGAAGCACGGCTGGCAGTACCCTCTTCTCGCCGCGGTGATTCCGACCGTGATCGGCTACGGGATGTGCGTGGTTCTGAATCTGCTCTTCTGAAAAACGGTGCTGTGTCACACGATGCGGCACCTCTTTTTCTTTGATGCGGCGCGGTGGAAAAGGTCA
>JAFUQY010000076.1 GCA_017472105.1 Clostridia bacterium
ATCTGTGCGCACGAATCCGCGATGAAGAACGGCGAAGCGGTGATCGTGCCGGAGTTCTGATAAACCAAAAGACCGGACTTTCCACAGGGATTGTCCGGTTTTTCAGGTAAACCAACGGTCGGTGGCGCTGT
The DNA here is from genome assembly GCA_017472105.1 of Clostridia bacterium. Next base: position 132 of record JAFUQY010000076.1, read on the forward strand.
CCGGGAAAATGTGTTATAATGAAAGAAAAATACAGAAACGAGGTAGATTCCATGAACATGCAGAAAACCGGAGCTTTCATCCAGGCTTCCCGCAAGCGGCTGAATCTGTCCCAGCAGGCACTGGGCGAATATCTTTCCGTGACGGACAAGGCGGTTTCCAAGTGGGAGAGAGGACTTGCCTGCCCGGATATCGAAAATCTGAAGAACATGGCACAGCTGTTCCGGTGCAGTATGGCGGATATTGTCAACGGAATGCAGCTGGATTCTTCCCATTCCAGCAATCTTCCGATGGAAATCCCTGCGGACAGTGCCGGGCAGAAGGAATGGAATGCGGACGTGACCGTAACCCTCAGTGACACCGCGCAGTCGATCTCTCCCCTGCTGTTCGGCGACAATCTGGAACACACCCGCGGATGCGTCAACGGCGGGATTTCCGCTGAGATTCTCCGGAACCGGAAATTCGTCGGCAAACCCGGGCGGTACGGTTGTGCGCATGAGTGGTATGCCGTCGGCGGGAATCCCGTCATGATGTTCGGCGGCGCGTACACCCGGCATTACGAGGGCTACAAAATGCGCCGCAGTCATGAGCGGAATGCCCAGTACATCTCAAACTACAAGCCCGGTACCGCCGGATTCGGTCAGAAGGATCTGTACGTCTCCGCTGACACCGACTACCGCTTCACAATCGCTGTAAAGGCATCTGCAGAAACCGTCCTGACCGTATCGCTCATGAGCCACGGACGGACCGTTTACGACAGCAAAACCGTCACTGCGCGCACCGGAGACTACGCCGAGGAAAGCGTGATTCTTCATTCTTCCGCAAACGACAGTGAAGCGCGGCTGGAGATTACCTTTGATACCGTCGGAACGGTCATGATCGGTGCAGTGTCCCTGATGCCCGTGAACAATTTCCACGGAATGCGCCCCGATGTGATTGAGAAAATGAAAGAACTGGGAATCCGTCTGCTCCGCTGGCCGGGCGGCAATTTCGCGGGCGAATACAACTGGAAGGACGGGCTTCTGCCGAGAAATATGCGTGCACCGCTCCAGTCCTATCTGTGGCTCGAGACCCAGCCGCACACAAACGGCTACGATTTCCACGAAATCAACACCGATGACTTCGTCGCACTGTGCCGTGAAATCGGTGCGGAGCCGTTCATCACGCTCAATCCCACGTGGAACACACCCGAAGAGAGCGCGCAGTGGGTGGAATACTGCAACGGCGACGAAACCACACCCTATGGCAGGCTGAGAGCGGAAAACGGGCATCCCGAGCCGTACCATGTGCAGTTCTGGTCCCTCGGAAACGAAGCCGGCTACGGTCACATGGAAGGTGCGAACACCGCCGATGCCTATGCAAAAGCCGTACGGGAACACGCCGTGAAGATGCTTGAGGAGTCTCCGTCTCTCACGCTCTGCTCCTCCGGTCCTTATCCGAATCGGGAATGGGCGGATTACTCCGCAAAGGCTCTGTCCGACGTGGCATCCGCGGTTTCCCTGCACCATTATGCCGGATTCCCTGCGTATATCGATCCCGCAAAGCGCAAGGAAGAATACGAAGGCTTCATCTGCAAGGTGGACACGGAATTCCAGCCCCGTCTGAAGATGCTCCGGGAACAGCTCGGGGACAGCAGTGTGAAGATTTCCTACGACGAATGGAATGCGTGGTATGCATGGTACCGCGGCGGCAGCATCAGTGAGGGCATCATGGCGGCGGCGTTTCTGAATATGCTGTTCCGCAATGCCGATCAATACGGCGTGATGATGGCGTGCCATTTTGAATCCGTCAACGAGGGTGCCATCAAGGTATATCCCGATCGTGCAGAGCTGTCTCCCACCGGTCAGGCGATTTCCCTCATGAGCCGCCACGCAAACGGCATGATCTGCGCGTTGGAAGAAGATATTATTGCAACCCGCAAGCATTCCGTCGTCACCGCTGTTCTCTGCAACCGTTCCTTCGATCAGGAAAAGAAATTCACGCTGAACGGCTGCGGGGATGTGATCTCGGCAGCGCTGTATTCCGGTGAGGATGTTGTGGCGAATACGGTATTTGAGACGACTGAGCTGAACGTGAAGACCGCGGACGGCACGGTTGAGATTGTACTCCCGCCGCACAGCATCGCGGAAATCAGAATGAAAGCGGAATGAACCGGATCATCTGCTTTTGAAAACGAATAACACAATAAAGCCACCTCCGCGGTTCTGCGAAAGTGGCTTTGTCTGTTTCATGATATATCCAACTGTATCCGGAGTCCCGTCGGTTGTCTTCACCGCTTCACCGGATCTGCATAGCCGAAGGAAGTTTAACTCACGCTTTTGTCAGGAAGCCGGCAATCAGGTCGCCGCACTTTCCGCAGCCGATGAGTGTCTTCCCTTCGCTCATGATATCGGCAGTGCGGTATCCGGCATCCAGGTACGCGGAAACGGCATTTTCGATGGCGTCGGCTTCGGTTTCCATATCAAAACTGTAACGAAGCATCATCGCCGCCGAAAGAATGGTGCCGATGGGATTGGCTTTGTCCTGACCCGCAATGTCGGGAGCTGAGCCGTGAATGGGTTCATACAGACCGCAGGAAGATGCGCCCAGACTCGAGGACGGAATCATACCGATGGAACCCGTAATCATGGATGCTTCATCGGACAGAATATCGCCGAACATGTTCTCGGTCACAATGACGTCAAACTGAGCGGGATTCTTTACGATCTGCATTGCACAGTTATCAACCAGCATATCGGAAAGCTCCACGTCGGGATATTCCTCTGCAAGACGGTGCATCACCTTTTTCCAAAGGCGGCTGGAATCCAGTACGTTGCTCTTTTCCACCGAGCAGAGCTTCTTTCCGCGCTTTCTTGCGGTTTCAAAGCCGATTCTGCCGATGCGCTCGATTTCCGCTTCGCTGTACCGGAGAACGTCAATGGCAGTGTCGCCGTCGGTTCTGTGTTCCCCGAAATAGATGCCGCCGATCAGCTCACGCACGATGATAAAATCGATCCCTTCGTCCACGATGGATTTTTTCAGAGGAGACGCATCCGCGAGCTGAGGCCAGATCTTTGCGGGACGGTTGTTGGAGTAAACGCCCATTCCCGCTCTGAGTCTTAAAAGACCCTTTTCGGGACGCATATTCCCGGGAACATCATTCCACTTGTTTCCTCCCACCGCACCGAGGAGCACGCTGTCGGATGCAAGGCATTTGTTCAGTTCGCTCTCAGGCAGAGGATCCCCGTACTTGTCGATCGCACATCCGCCCATATCCACATCGGTGTAGTGAAAGGTGTGTCCGTACAGTTCAGCGACCTTATCAAGCACTTTGAGGGCTTCGTTTACAATTTCGGGACCGATACCGTCACCACGGATAACCGCAATATTCTTAACCATTGTTTTCGCCTTCTTTCAGGGATTTCAGGAGTCCGCCGCATCTGATGATATTCTGGATAAAGGGCGGGAACGGCTGTGCCTTATAGGTCTTTCCGGTGGTAAGATCGGTGATGACGCCGGTATCGAAATCCACCTTTACTTCGTCATCCGCATTGATTTCGTCCGCCGCTTCTTCGCATTCGAGAATGGGAAGACCGATGTTGATGGCGTTGCGGTAGAAAATCCGCGCAAAGCTCTTGGCGATGACACAGCCTGTACCACAGGTTTTGATAACAAGCGGTGCATGCTCACGGGAAGAGCCGCATCCGAAATTCCATCCGGCAACCATAACGTCGCCTGCCTGTACTTTCTTGACAAATTCAGCATCGATGTCTTCCATGCAGTGAAGAGCGAGCTCTTTGGCGTCGGGCGTATTCAGATAACGCGCAGGGATAATGACATCGGTATCCACGTTATCGGGGTATTTGAAAACCTTTCCTTGTGTATTCATCTTTACGCCTCCTTATATTCGGTAATGTATCCGGTCAGAGCACTTGCGGCAGCAGTATGGGGCGATGCGAGATAGACTTCGCTGTCAACGTGTCCCATACGGCCGACAAAGTTGCGGTTGGTTGTTGCAATGCATTTTTCACCTGCGGCAAGGATGCCCATATATCCGCCGAGACACGGTCCGCAGGTCGGTGTGGATACGACAGCACCCGCATCGATGAATGCGGTAACGTACCCGCGCTCGATACATTCACGGTAGATCTGCATGGTGCCGGGGATGATGATAACGCGGATTCCGTCAGCGACCTTTCTGCCGTTCAGAATCTGATACGCGGCTTCCATGTCTTCCATTCTGCCGTTGGTGCAGGAGCCGATCACAACCTGGTCGATTTTTATATTTGAAAGCTCGCTTGCAGGGTGAGTATTTTCGGGAAGATGAGGGCAGGCAACGGTAGGAACGATCTGAGCAAGGTCAATGTCGATTAACTTTTCGTATTCGGCATCTGCATCTGCTTCATAAACAACGGGATTTCTCTCGCATCTGCCGTTCATATATGCTTTTGTCACTTCGTCAACGGGGAAAATTCCGTTCTTTGCGCCTGCTTCAATCGCCATATTGGAAATGGTGAGCCTATCGTAAATCGTCAGCGATTGCACGCCCTCACCTGTAAATTCCATCGATTTATACAACGCGCCGTCCACACCGATTTTGCCGATGATGTGCAAAATCACGTCCTTACCCGAAACGTGAGGATTGAGCTTACCCGTGAGGTTGAAGCGGATCGCGCCGGGCACCTTGAACCAAGCCTTGCCCGTTGCCATACCGCACGCCATCTCGGTCGAGCCGACACCCGTGGAGAACGCGCCAAGCGCGCCGTAGGTGCAGGTGTGGGAGTCAGCGCCGATGACCACGTCACCGCAAACGACCAAGCCCTTTTCGGGCAGCAGCGCGTGCTCGATGC
>JAFUQY010000077.1 GCA_017472105.1 Clostridia bacterium
GTTGGGCTCACGCGCGCCGGGGAGGATACCTTGATTTCGTTATCTAAGGGTATTCCTGAGTTGGGCTCACGCGCGCCGGGGAGGATACCTTGATTTCATTATCTAAGGGTATTCTTGGTTTTGGCTCACGCGCGCTGGGGAGGATGACGTAATTTTTCGCAGGGGCGGTTCACGAATCGACCGACGTTAAATCCGCGATCCTCATGCATTCAGCACAATCTTTTCCGCCAGTTCCGCGCCGTCGTTTTCGACGAAGTCGATTTTCACGCCGAGGATTCCGCATAGCTCGTCCGGGGTCATGCCGCAGAGGAAGAGGTCGCCTTCCGCGCGGAGCGTTGTGCGGGAGAGGTAGAGCGTATCGCCGAGTTTTTTATCCCGGAGCTGTTCTGCGAGATCCTGACCGGTGAGAAGACCCGTGACGGTGACCTCGCCGCCGAAGAAGTGATTTTTGACGGGGTACACGCGGATGTTCAGCTTGGGACATTTGTGCATCAGGCTGTTCGCGAGCTTCTGCATGAACGCATATGCCGCCTCACCCGTTGCGATGGAGACTTCGCGTTCGACGGTGCATTCGTCCTCATCGAGGGTATCGGCGAAGAAGGAGAATTCCCTCTCGAACGAAGTCAGCATACCGACGCCGTTCTCGATCTGGGTATATTCGCCGTAGAATCCGTCCTCGGGCAGGGGTGTGCCGCTCTTGACGTAGAATTCATCGGAAGCATAGAACATGCGCTCGGGAAGTGTTTCATTGAACGCCTCGACCTGACGGATAACCTGTGCGCATTCCTCTGCCGTGAACGGCTCGAGGTGGTAGAGACCTTCGCGGTGAGCCGTCAGACCGCAGGGCACGATGGAGACGCTGTCCATTCTGGGGTAATATTTCGAGAGATCGCGCATGGAGCGGCTGAGTTCTTCTCCGTCGTTGATGCCGCGGCAGAGGACGATCTGACCACGGAGGGTAATTCCCGCGTCAGCAAGCCGGTCAAGATAGCCGAGCACCTCACCCGCGCGCTTGTTTTTCATCATTTTCACCCGGAGCTCGGGATTGGTTGCGTGGACGGAGACATTGACGGGAGAGATATGCATCTCGATGATGCGGTCAATATCGGCGTCGCGGAGGTTGGTAAGCGTGATGTAATTCCCGTGCAGGAATGCGAGGCGGCTGTCGTCGTCCTTGAAATAGACGGTTTCACGCATTCCCTTGGGGTTCTGATCGATGAAGCAGAAGATGCACCCGTTCTCGCAGCGGTGCTTTTTGTCCATCAGCGGCGTGCCGAATTCCAGCCCGATGTCGTCGTAGGTATCCTTGCGGATTTTGACTTCGACGATGTCCGGACCGCGGTGGAGTTTGAGGACGACCTTATCCTCCGCCAGACGGAACCGGTAATCGAGCACGTCATTGATGGCGTATCCGTTGATTTCCAGTAAAATGTCGCCTTCCCGGATCCCGGCACGCGCGGCGCGGGAATGCGGAAAGACTCCGGTTATTTCTACCATTATATTCTCCGATGTTTAAAACAATTGATAAGTCACCCAATTATACTTCTATATTATACCCCAAAACCGCCGCGAGGTCAACTGGCAAGTTTAAATAATATATGAAGGAAATTCGCCGGATAATATGGCACATGGACGTGAAAAAACGGTACAGCAGGAAAACCGTACCGTTTTATATGGTTAAATTCTCACTTCATCCCATCCAGTTCCTTCAGCTTCACGGCGAGCTTGCCTTTGCCGACTGCACAGAGGATGCCGCCGAGGACTGCCGCGATGACGAAGATCAGGAACACGGTTTCCCAGCTGGTATGCTCGGACACAATGCCGATGGCAACGCCGGATACCGCAGCCGCCGCGTAGGAGAAGCAGTTGAGCATGCCGGTAACCGCGGATGCGCGTCCGATTTTACCGAAATGCAGGGGAATGAACGTCAGGAGCATGGAGTTTGCACCGAGCATCGCCGCGCTGGATACCGCAAGCAGAACGGTGACGATCACGCCTGCGATCATGCCGCCCTCAGCGAAATGGATGAAGCACCGCGCACCGCCGAGAGCTGCCGCACTTGCCGTGAACATCAGTGCACAGGTGCCGAGCTCCGACATATGGTATTTGCTGTAAATATACTTGGAAAAATACACGCCGAAGATGTTGAAAATCGGGAGCAGGGTGCTGATGAGGGATACCACGGAGGAGTCGGAGATGAACCGGTCGTTGAGAACCGTGGGAATCCAGTAGTCCAGCCCGTCCTTAATCATGCCGTTGAAGAGAATTGCCGCCGCCGCAAACACCAGTCCGATGCAGAACACGCCGACATGCTTCGTCCGACCGTCCGCGGAGGTTTCCTTCTTCACCTCGGGCTTGACCATGTGGGTTTTCAGCGTGCCGAGGGAGATGTACAAAATGACCGCAACCACGCAGAGCACGGTGCCGCACACACGGAACGCCCAGCGCCATGTCGCGAAATTCAGGGCCGCCGCGCAGAGAACGTAGCAGAAAATCGTGCCGATCGGGATGGTTGCCGAAAACGATGCGCCCGCCGTCTGTCCGATTTCGTCACTCGTCCACAGCGACACGGAACGGATGATCGGCGACCACAGCATCGAGCAGGCATAGCCGCACACGCCCCAGATAATCATGAAACCGACCGGAACGGAGCAAAGGCTCATGCACCAGTTCATCAGACCCGCCGCAAACAGACCGCCGCAGATCATGTATCTCGGATGAATCAGCTCGCCAAGCCAGCCGTTGATGAACTGTCCCGCCGCGTAGCATGCGAGGAAGCAGGTGCCGATGGTTCCGCCGGTGACCTTGTCCACGAGTCCTTCGGCGATCATGTCGCTCTGGCACACGGACATGGTCTTTTTGCCGATGTAAACCGTTGTGTACGCGAGAAGGAAGAGAATCACCATCCGCCATGCGCGCTTTTCGTAATCCGTCAGTTGTTTTTTCATGTTGTCAACCTGATTTCGATAATAATATAAATGTTGTATCTTGCATTATAGCAAATTCCGCCGTCAAATGCAATACAAAACGCCCTGCCCCGCGAATTTTTCTGCGGAAAAGGACGTTATTTGCCGATTTTCAGACTTCCCGCGAGGCTCTTTACCCATTCCTCCAGCGTCATTCCCGTCCGGAGCACAACGGTTCCGTCATAATCCGTGCGGCGGATCGTGATGCCCATCTCCTTCATGCGTTCGGTGACTTCGTACGCGGGATGGCCGTAGGTGTTGTTCCGTCCGCAGGAGATGACCGCTGTATCCGGGGACACTGCCGCGAGAAACTCCGCTCCCGAGGACGAAGACGAGCCGTGATGCCCGACCTTCAGCAGATCCGCATCGAGGATGTCCGCGTGGTGCGTGAGGAGATCGTTTTCCGCCGGAGCTTCCGCGTCCCCTGTGGCAAGAAGCGTGCATCCGTCAGCTGTGATTTTCGTAATCAGGCTCCGGTCGTTCATGTCATCCGATACCACGCCGGACATGTCGACAATTTCCGCCGTGAGATGCTCCGTCGTGAGCGTGATATCCTCCGTGACATACAAAATTTCCACGCCGAGAAGCTCCGCTGTCATGAGCGCTTCCCGGTAGAATTCCTCGTCCGAGGTGTCCGTCGGCAGAACCAGACATTCCACCTTCACCGTACGCAGAACCTCCGCCGCGCCGCCCATGTGATCCTCATGCGGATGGGTGACGATGAAGTAATCCACAGTCGGCGAGTACATCCGGACATATTCCGCCGCGCGTTTTCCCGCCGATTCCGTTCCCGCGTCGATGAGGATGCCGTCGCCGTGGTGCGTCACAAGGGTGCAGTCGCCCTGTCCGACGTTCACGAAGCGGAAATTCGCCCGTCCGTCGATCAGCTCCATCGTCGGGAACACCGTCCCGGTCAGCTGATACGCCCAGACGCAGTACACGGTGAGGAACAGGAGGACAAGCACGGTCCCGGCAATTCCCGCGGGTGTGACTCTGATCTCCGGCTTTTTCTTCCGTTTCCGCTTTGCCATCAGATCACAGTGTACGTGCAGGAGTTGTAAATCACGGTTTCCGCCCCGCTCAGTTCACGGATCCTTTCCGCAAGAGGCGCGAGAACCACCGCTTCGGAGTGATAATGCCCGCATTCGATCGTGACGATTCCCTCCTCGGACGCGTCTCCCGCCATGTTGTAGCCGCCATCCCCCGTGACAAACGCATCGCATCCGGCGGAAAGTGCGGGATAGATGAAATCCTTGCCGTCGCCGCCGCAGAAGCCGATCCGGGTCACGGTTCTGTCGGGATTTCCGTTCAGACGCACCGCATCACAGCCGAGCTTTTCCTTCACGAGCTGTGCAAGTGCACGTGCCGTCATCGGCTCACATACCGCAATCCGTCCGAGCGCGGGAGCTTCGTCGTCACCGAAAAACTCCGTCGGCTCCATTCCGCAGGCACGGCACAGACAGTCGTTCACACCGCCCTCTCCCGCATCCAGCCGGGTATGGAACGACAGCACGGACACGCCGCTTTTTGCCGCATCGAGAATCCGCCGTCCGCTTGTGTTTGCCATGGTCACGGATTTCGCACCCTTGAACAGCATCGGATGATGGGTCACAACGGTGTCAAATCCGTTCGCCGCCGCGTAGTTTACGGTTTCATGCGTCGCGTCAAGAGCAGCGAGCACCCGCTTCACTTCCGCGTCCGTGTCAGCGGAGACCATGATGCCGTCGTTGTCCCACGCGCAGGACAGTGTCTTCGGGTATTTTTCGCTCAGTGCCTTATGCAGTTCATTTACAGTCATGTCAGTTTCCTTTCAGGTTTTCCATCTCATGCAGAAGCGCTGTTTCGTCCGCCGGGTCACTTCCGCCGCGCTCCATGCCCGCAATTTTCGTCTTCAGCCGTCCGATTTCGCGCTCAAGATAGCCGTCAAACAATTCTTCGCGCCGCGCAATGTTTACGGGACCCAAGAGAAGCTCCGCCGGAGTCAGCGTGTACTTCTCACCCGTGTATGCCGCGAGAATGCAGGTGTAGATCCGTCCGACCGCGGCGCACATCCGCTCGTCGAGAATCCGGTAGCCCTCCGATGCGAGAAATGCACGCAGATCGTCCGCGCACGTCATCGGCTGGAGAATCAGGTGTACGTCAGGGTTCCGCGTATAGTCCGATTCGCCCACGATCCGCGCAATCAGCTCGCCGCCCATGCCGCAGATGACGATATCGCGCACGTTGTCCTTCTCCGGTTCGATTCCGTGCAGTCCGTCCGCAAGAGCGAAGCGCATTTTATCCGCCGCACCGTATTTTTCCGCGTTGATCCTTGCCCGTTCCAGAGGGCCCTTGTTGATATCCGCCGCAACCGCATAGGGTGAGATGCCGGCGAGGGTGAGATAGACCGGGATGTACGCGTGATCCGTGCCGATGTCAGCCACAACCGCGCCCTCGCGAACCATGGATGCCGCACATGCAAGCCGGGGATCGAGCGCGGGAAGTTTTTTCTCAGTTGTATTCATCATAATACCTGTGAAAAAAGACGGATTTCTCCGCCTTTTCCGATTTACTTGGTTTCTTCGGACTTGCCGTTTTCTTCGAAGTACTTGTTCAGCTTTGCGATCAGTTCTTCCGGTTCAACGCCGTGAACGATGCAGGCTTCTTCGACGGTTTCCATTCTGGATACAGGACATTCGATGCAGTGCATGCCGCATTCCAGAAAAATGTCCGCGGTATCTTCGTCAAAATCCACGATGTCGCCGATGATGGTTTCAAGAGTAACTTTCATGTTTCTTCTCCTTGATTTTGTTTTCCTTTATTATATACTCTCTCGGCGCGTTTATGCGTCAGGGTATGTTTCCTTATAGATATCCGCACCGAGCTGTCTCATCTTGGTACAGATATCGTCGTAGCCGCGCTCGATCAGGCGGATTTCGGAAATTTCCGTCCGTCCTTCCGTCGCCAGAGCCGCAATCATCACAGCCACGCCGCCGCGGAGGTCCGTTGCGATCACCGATGCGGGTTTCAGCGGTGCGCCGCCTTCGATGACGACGATTCTGCCGTCGATCTTGATTTTCGCACCCATCCGCCGCAGTTCCTCGACATAGCGGAACCGGTTTTCAAAAATGCTTTCGTTGATGTAGCTGGTTCCCTCCGCACAGCACAGGAGCGCCGACATCTGAGGATGCATATCGGTCGGAAATCCGGGATAGGGCAGGGTCTTCACGCTGGTCTTGCGGATGTGCTTGCCCGCTGTCACCAGAACCGCGTCGTCGAATTCCTCAATCGATGCGCCCGTTTCCTCGAGCTTTGCGGAAATGGATTCCAGATGCTTCGGGATGACGTTGTTCACCTTCACGGAACCGTGGGTCGCAACCGCCGCAACCATGAAGGAACCTGCCTCGATCATGTCGGGAATAATGGCGTAGGTACATCCGTGGAGCTCCGGCACGCCCTTGATCTTAATCATATCCGAGCCGGCACCGCTGATTCTTGCGCCGCAGGTGTTGAGGAAGTTCGCACAGTCAACGACGTGGGGTTCCTTCGCCGCGTTGTCAATGATCGTCATGCCCTCAGCCGTAGCCGCCGCAATCATGATATTCAGAGTTGCTCCGACGCTGGTCACGTCAAGGAAGATATTCGTTCCTTCTGCACCGTGATCGGAGTCGATGTTGATAAAGCCGTTTTCGATCTCGACTCTGCCGCCGAGTGCTTCAAATCCCTTGATGTGCTGGTCGATGGGACGCACGCCGAAGTTGCATCCGCCGGGAAACGCCACACGGGACTTGCCGAAGCGTCCGAATTCCGCACCGAGCAGGTAATAGGAGCCGCGGATCTTGCTGACCAGTTCCACTTCCCGGTCGCTTGTGCCGGGCTCGACGTTGGTGCAGTCGATGGAGTAGGTCGTACGGTCGATCCGCTCGATCACGGCACCCGTCGCCGCCAGAATTTTGAAGGAGTTGCGGAGGTCGGAGATATCGGGAATATTTTCAAGGATACACTTTCCCTTGACGAGGACACACGCATATATAATAGGCAGAGCGGCATTCTTGGAGCCGGCAATCTCTACCTCACCAAACAGAGGATGACCTCCGTTGATTACAATTTTTTCCATGTTTGATCCAGGCCTTTCTGTCAGAGCCGATGTAAGCGCACCGCTGTTTTCCGTCACGGCACGCGCAAAAAGCCAGAAATACCCCTTCCGAGGCACTTTTGACCGTATATATTATAACAGTTTGTGTGCAATAATGAAAGAGTTTTTTGAAGGATTTTCATAAAATTCAAATTTCATGACGGAAACGTAGAATCCGCAAAACTAATCCCGTCGTTCCGCTGTGCAAAACAACTGAATTTCCGGTCATTTCACTGTATATAAAGTACTGTCGATGGCATTGTAGATCAGCTCACCCGCCGTATCGGTCACAATCTGCCAGCACGGGATGAGGCAGAAGCTCTCTTCCTCGCCGTAGAAATAGAGGGAATAGCAGAGCTGAACCGCCGTCACCGTCACGTCCTCCTCCGCGTTTTCCCGTCCGCCGAGATCCTTTTTTACATTGAACAGTATATTCAGGAGATCCGACAGCTGTGCGGAATAGGTCTCGGCAGGCGTCAGGAAGCACCATGTGCCGTAGGCTTCGGTGACCGCATCTCCCTCAACGGTGCAGAGAACGAGGTTGCCCGCGATCTCGATTCCGTCGATGCTGCGGGAGCAGAGTGCGTAGTAGCGTCCGCCGCTTTCCCAGACGGTTTCCACAGCGGTTTCCACGTTGAGTTCGTCAAATTCCCGGCTTCCGCGGTCGAGAAAACGGACAACGGTTGCCGAAACATCCTCACGTTTCGCGTCGCTGATCTCCATCCCGCTCGGTGCAAATCCGGCAGGGGATTCGGAAGCCGCTCCGCTCCGGTAGTACCGGAAGGCAAAGCTGTCGCCGAACTCGAGACGCGCACCGCCGGACATAATCAGCACTTCCCCTTCGGGTGTGGCATAGACCGAACGGACCGAGCCGCCGTCGAGAAGCTCCGCAACGGTCGTGTTGTACTCCGGTGAGTCACATACGTACACCGATGCGCTCTGACGCCGTGCGGTAATCAGCTCGCGGTCGATGGAGATGCCGCCGGAGTCGAGATAGGCGATGATATCGTCGACGGATTTTTCGGGAAGATAGCTCATGTTGACGGAAACCGAAATGAGGATCAGGGTCATCACAATGCACGCCGCCGCAAGCACAAGGGCAAGCACCGGTACAATCCGGTTGTGTTCCATGTCAGTGAACCCTCCTTCCGTCTTCCGGCTGAGCCGTGATTGCCGCCCATTCCGCCGACACGAGGTCCGCGTCGTAGTCAAGGCTGTACAGGGACGCATATTCCGCGCGGTAGACGAGGGTGACGTTCTGCGGTGTGATGCCGCTTATGGTATCGAAGAACCACCATTCGTTCGCGGACTGTCCTCTTGTCCCGAGATTGAGTACCCCGATGGTGTGAAGCTCCGCGGACCGAAGGATTCCGTTTTCGAACACGGCAGTGAACGCCGGGATGCCCGTCATGATCCGCAGGTTGTCGACCGCGTAGGCGAAGGAAACTTTCACCACACCCTCGCCGGCGGAAATGCCCGACAGCTGGAGTGAAGCATCCTCACCGACGTAGGTTTCGCCGATGTCGTGGATTTCCCGCCAGAGCACCACCGCCGCGCCGATATAGCTGTGCAGGGATGCGTCGTCGGTCATCACGCCGGTGATATCGGAAAGCCGGATGCCGCCGTCGGACGTGGACTGATAGGAAATCCCGTCCTTCCGGATGGAAAGCATGCCCTGCGTATCGACGAAAGTGCGGGTGCCGTCGCTCTCGGTATGGGAGCTGAGCAGCTTGTCCGGGTTGATGTCGAACACGCGCAGGAGCTTTTCGGATTCATCGTCGCTTTCGGCAAGGAGCGTACCCGTGTCGCCGATGATGATGATATTCCGAAACTCCACCGGGGTCACGAATACCGGCTCCGTCGGCGAGGCTGCGCTGTAATCCTCCCCTGCGAAGACGAAGGTTCCGAGACTGCTCCGGTACGAGGTCACGGTCTGCTCCAGATCCTCCGGCGTCAGCATTTCGTCCGGTCGGAGCTTGATGTACAGGTGCGCCGTTCCGTCGGTATCACGGACTGCGGCACGCATGATGCCGGTTTTGTGCTCAATGGACTCACCGTACGGCAGAAGAAGCAGCTCGGACGCATATCCGGTCACGCCGCCGTCGGGTTCACTGCCGCTGTACAGTCCGGTGAAGAGGGTGAGTGCGGAGAGAGGCGTGCGTTCGTGGAATCTGAGGTAAACGGAGTACTTTTCCTCCGCCAGTGCCGTCCATTCGGCTGTGTCAATCTCACCGGCGAGGCATTCCGGCGTCAGAATTTCCGTGATTGCCGGGGACGCAAGACGGAAGAGCTCTCCGACAATGTTCGCCGAAGCAGAAATGCCCCATCTCTCGCCGCCCGATGTGATCCCGGCAAACTCCGGCAGGAAGTATCCGGTGATGTCAATGTCCCCGTCGTCCCGTCCCGATGTGACCTGCGCGAGATCGAAGGTATCCACCTCGGCGGATGTTGCGAGGAACACCGTGGTCAGAGCACCCGTGAGCAGAAGAAGCACAGCGAAAAGAACCGCCGTCACGATCATGGCAGGGATGCCGGTATTCTTTTTTGTGCCGTTCTTCTTCATGGGATGCTCCTGTGTATTTACTCTTTCTTCCCCGTTTCGAGCCGGCATTTCACCGGGAGCTCCAGCGCAACGGATGTGCCGACGCCGGGTTCACTCTCGACGGAGATTCTGCCGCCGTGGGCTTCGGTGATCTCCTTGGCGATGGCAAGTCCGAGACCTGTGCCGCCCGCGTCCTGCGTTCTGGATTTTTCAACCCGGTAGAAACGCTCGAACAGGTGCGCCATATCCTCCTCGGGGATGCCGACGCCGTTGTCCGTGACGCGCAGAAGAACCCTGTCGCCGCTGCGGGATCGGGTCAGGCGGATGTCGATGTGACCGCCTTCGGGGGTGTATTTGATTGCGTTTGACATGATGTTGATGACGACCTGCTCGATGCGCTGACGGTCGGCGGTAATCATGGGCAGCTCTCTGTCACTGCCGAAGGTGATTTTGTGTCCGTGTGCCTCAAGATCGCTCCGCATGACTTCGCAGAGACGGCGTACGGACTGGCGGAAATCGAATTCTTCAATATTCCACTGGGTTCTCTTGTTGTCAAGGCGCGAGAGGATGAGCAGGTCGGACACAATGCGCGTCATGCGGTCGCTCTCGGTCAGAACCATGTCGAGGAAGTATTCCTGCGTTTCGCGGTCCATTTCGTCGTCCGTGCGCACCGTCTCCGTCGCAAAGCGGATCGACGTCAGCGGCGTTCTCAGCTCATGCGACACGTTCGCGACAAATTCACGGCGGCTTTCGTCAAGCTCGTACCGCGCGGTCACGTCGTGGATGATGATGACGCATCCCTTCGCCTGCTTCTGACCGTCGTTGTATCGGATTCCCGCGAAGCTGACGTCGTACACGCGGCCGTGGAAAATGCGGTCGTGGAACATGTAGCCGTCGCCGGTCGTTTCCGCTGCCGCATCGTTCGTGGACAGGCGGTATTTCGCGCCGTCGATCTCGAGCGGGATATCCAGAAGCTCCAGACAGGTTTCCAGATTCAGTTTTTCCTTCGTTTCCAGACCGAATTCATCCCCGAACAGATCCGCAGCGCTGGCGTTCTGATGCAGGACCCGTCCGTCGGATGTGAAGGCAAGCACCGCGTCCCGCATACACGAGAGCATGATGTCGAGCTTTTCGCGTTCGCCGTCCACTTCCTCGATCGTGTCGCGCAGACGCTCTCTCATGTAGTTGAAGTTTTCCGCAAGCACGCCGATTTCGTCCGCGGAACGCACCTCGATTTCGTGGGAGAATTCACCGGACGCGACGAGCTGGGTACCGTAGGTCATGGTCTGAAGCGGCGCGGAAATGGACTTCGCAAGGAAGAACGACAGCAGCACCGCAATCAGCACGCCGATGAGCATTGCCTGCATGACGATCGTCAGAAGCATCGTGTTCAGCTGCCGCATTTCCTCGAGGGAGTCCTTGATGTAAATGATGCAGTCCTCACTCGCCTCTCCCGCAACCGTAATCGGGAAGCGCACCGCCCAGTCGGAGTATTCCATACTCACGGAGCCGGTGTTTTCGCCGTTTCCGGAAATCGCGGAGAGCATATTCGGCGTGACGATGAGGGATGAGCCCAGTGCCACGTCGGAGCCGGCGAGCATTTCCCCGTCCAGATTGAGGACGTAGTAGTTCCGGTAGGCATCAATGCCGAGCACACTGCCGTAGGATGCGAGAACCTGCTTCATTGCCGCCGGAGGATTTTCGCTGTCCGACGCCTGCTTCAGCTCGAGCATCAGAAGTCCCCGCTCATCGAAGCATTCCGTCATCTGCCCGTAGAAATCCTCCACGTAGAACGAGGTGACCCCGTTCATGAGGATCGCACCGACCGCGCACATGACCGCCAGAATGAAAATCAGCAGTATGAGAACAATCTTAAAGTACAGACTTTTCAGCATGAAAAATCATCATCTCCTGCAAAGATAGTAGCCGACGCCGCGTTTGGTCATCAGATATTCCGGTTTTGCCGGGTCGCTCTCGATTTTCTTGCGGATGCGGCTCACGGTCACGTCCACGGTGCGGATATCGCCGTAGTAGTCGTCGTAGCCCCAGATTTTCTCGAGCAGTTCCTCGCGCGAATACGCATTTCCGAGGTTTTCGGCAAGGAAGAGGATGAAATCGTAGTCCTTCTTGGAAAGCTCAAGCTCCTCGCCGCCCTTGGTGATGGAGTAGTGCTCGGTATCGATCTCAAGCTCGCCGACGGTGATTTTTCTCGATTCCGCTTCGGCTTTTCTCGCACGCACAACTTCACCCGACGCGCGGCGGATGTTCGCTTCGATCCGGAGAAGGAGCTCCGGGAAGGAGAAGGGCTTGGTCACGTAGTCGTCCGCACCGGTTTCCAGTCCGAGGATTTTGTCCTTCTGCTCTTCGCGCGCGGTGAGGAAAATGACCGGCACCTGACTCCGGTAGCGGATGTTTTCGCAGACCTCGAAGCCGTTCATCTTCGGCAGCATGATGTCGAGCAGCACCAGATCCACGTTTTCCTCCAGTGCCATTTTCAGCCCGGCTTCTCCGTCGTACGCGATGAGGCAGTCGTAGCCCTTCTTTTTGATGTTGTACGCAAGAACCTGCGCGATATTTTTTTCATCCTCCACAACGAGGATTGTCTTTTTCGTATCCATATCGTACCTCATTTCTCATTGTCCGGCGGGTGCACTTCTGTCCGGCGCCGGGTCTGCGAAATTCGCTGTTCTGTATTGTTCTTCGTCAAGCTCCGCAATCATGCGGGCAATTTCAACCGTGTTCCAGCAGTCCTCGAGCCAGAGGGTGCAGGATCCCTTTTCATTGGCAAGGGATTTGATTTCCCAGATCAGGCTTTCGGGATCCGAGCTGCCGTTGACTTCAAAATCCGGCTTCACGGGGTAGTATCCCGCACTCCGCAGCGATTCATCCGTTTCCTCATCCCCGGAGGAGAGAATCAGGCTGACGCGCCGGCGGGTGATTTTCAGAAATTCTTCGTTGATTTTCCCGAGCCGTGCCATCGCGTCCTCCGTCTCCGGAAGAAGCAGTCCGCACAGCTGTCCGACCGAGTACCGGATCACATTGCGGCCGTCGTTTTCCCCGTCGAGGAAGATTGTGTAATCGAGCCGCCCGTCTTCCAGCGCTTCCAGTGCCGTGAATTCCGACGCCGGATCCGGTTCCGCGCAGAAGAGATAAATCAGAGCCGCGCCGTCATCCGTGTTCTCCGGGATTTCCTCATCGGTGTAGTCGTCCCCGGTTTCCTCCTCGGGAAGATAGGATTTCACAAGCTCCGTGAACGTTTCGCTGATGACGCCCGCGTCGCAGATCTGCATGGAAACGGAGCCGTCCTCGCAGATGTAGAGCCGCGTCATGAAGCCGAGACCTTCCAGCACCGCGTCCGCTTCGACATAGTAAACGCCGCCGTCGCGGAACAGTCCGATGTTTTCGTACAGCTCGCCGTTGATCAGCGCACTCTGCTGCATGAACAGGAGGGACACATACTGCCCGGTCTCCGTGTTGTGAATCAGCAGGTTATCAGAAGTGGGTGTGGTGACCGACATGTAGTCGAACATTGTGAAAATATCCGCCGGGATGTAGCGCTTCCCTTCCCGCTCGAGCATCGGCGACACACCGTCCTTGTACCATGCGTCATCGTTGTGAAACAGGGTCGGAATCTCAGCCGCACAAACTACCGGCGCGCACATCAGCACTGCCAGAAGAATTGCCAGTATTTTTTTCACATCCGCCCTCCTTCCGTAAAATCAGATTCATTCTGCATTGCCGAGATGGTACGCGACCGCGAGATCGACGACCATGCCGTAGCTTTTTGCGCCTTCCTGCATGCCCTGGAGCACGAGGTAGGTGTTGTTCACCGTGTCGCTGACGTCTGCCGCCGCGTTGTCACGGTATTTGTCAAAAAATTCGCTGTAACACTGACGGTCATACCGCGCACGGGGGCTCAGATTCGTCATCACATCGAGGTAGTAATCCTTCGACGCCGTGTAGAGCGGGCTTGCGAGGTAGTCGAACATGCTCAGGTAACCCGCGTACTGCATATACGGGTCGTCCGAGGCGATGCACACGAGATACGCGATGAAGTTTGCCTCGTTTTCCCGGGCGATTCCGCGCTGGTGTGCCATTTCGTGCGCCGTTGTGTAGACATTGACGTAGTCGGGATAGTTCGTGTTCAGATTCGCTTCCCCTGTGAAGAACGTGTAGACCCCGGAGATGTGCGTGTAGGTCATGTAGTCCGAGAGCACAATCTGCTTCACGGGCACGTCCAGCTTCGGGATGAAATCGTACGTTTCCGCGAGCGCCGCATAGGAATCCACGCACAGATCCACCGCTGTATCATGCGAATACGGACGCACCGAGCCGTCGCTCTCGATCAGGATGATCTCGTCTGCCAGTTCGTTCAGCTTTTCCGCCACAATCTTCGCCGTTTCGTAAAGCTCCTCTGCCGTGACCTTCTGCCGGTCCAGTCCGAGCTTCGCGTCCAGTGACGTTGTCCGGTAGCCGACGCCGAAGTGGAACACGAACATGGCGTAAAGTCCGGCGCAGACCGAGAGAAGTCCGATCACGCACCGCCATGCGAATCTTGTTCCGCGGGACGCTTTTCTCAGGCAGACGGCGATGATGACCGCGAGGATCACCGGGGACGCCATGACGATGAACTCCGCGAGCGAGAACGGGAGGATTCCCGTCAGATGCGCCGTCACCGAGCGAAGTGCCTGCGAAAAGGTCCCGTTGAACCGGTCGGCAAAGGCGGGATTTGCGATGGCTCCGATGTGAACGCCCAGTGCCGCCAGTGCTGTGATGAAGAGAAACAGCGAGAACGGCGGGATCAGGCGCGTGATTTTTCGATAAATTCCTACCATTTTATTTATATATCCTTTATATTCCAGTAATCCGACAGATCGGCATGCATCTCCGGCGTCAGCTGCAGTCCGAGCGTGCGGGTCAGATGCGCGATATCCTCCGGAAGAGGTGCCTCCGCGGTGATTCGCTCACCTGTGACGGGATGCGGGAACACGGTCCGCCACGAATGCAGTGCATGCCGCGCGATGTGCTCCGACGCCGCTCCGTAGAGGGAATCCCCCGTGACGGGACAGCCGATGCCGCGGAAATGCAGTCTGAGCTGATGCGTCCGTCCGGTGAGTGGAGACGCGGCACAGAGACACTGCACGCCGTTGTCCGAGAGCACCCGGTACGCACTCAACGCATGCTTCGCGTCGGGCAGAGATTTGTCACATTCCTCGCGCTCAATGATGCTGTCCGGTCTGCGGTGCATGTATGATTCGATCAGACCTTCGCGCTTTTCCGGGATGCCGTCGAGGACTGCGAGATAGGTTTTGTGAATCCGTCCCTCCACCATCGCGGTGTACATTTTATAGGACGCATCCTTCGTGTTCGACGTGAGCATGCATCCGCTGGTATCGCGGTCG
Source organism: Clostridia bacterium (assembly GCA_017472105.1). The sequence continues at coordinate 15,025 of JAFUQY010000077.1, forward strand.
AGACGGTTGACGGGGCGGAAGACGTAGGTTCTGTCCGAATACCGGTATGCCAGTGCGTTCGCGACCGTGTCAAGCTGATGCCCGAGCGACGGATGGGACGGCATATTGTACGGCTTGTTCACCGCGGTCACCCATTCATCCTCGTAGATCACCGGCAGATCGAGCGCTGCGGGAATGATGTACGGGCTGACGTCCTCCGGCTTGTCTTCCACGGAAAGGGTGAGAACATCGCCGTGCTTCAGCTCATACCGCACCGTGACCCACTGTCCGTTGACGAGGATGCCGTTTTCGGAGAATTTCAGCTTTTTTATCAGGGTTGCCGAGTATCCGAGCTCGTTTTTCAGAACGTCCCGGATCAGTCTGCCCTCGTAGTTGTTGTCAATGCGGATTTCCATCAGTCTTCAAGCTGTCTCCAGTAGCTGTAAAACGCGATGACGGTTCTCTCTTCGCCGCCGTGCTCGAGGTCGTGTGCCGTGATGACAACGCCTTCGAGGGACAGCAGCTCCCACGCGTACAGGTCTTCGATTTTCGTCCGCAGGAGCACGTCCTGACTGGAATAGACAATCAGCTCGTCTTCTTTTTTGATGATCGCGCCGCTTTTGCCGACCACTTCCTCGATGCCGTCGATGCGCTCCGTGACGCATTTGATCGCACGTCCGTCCAGATAATTCGCAAGATCGTTTTTATACCGTTTGCTGTTCGGATTTTTGCTCTTTGTCCAGGCATTCTTCTTTTTGAACATATCAACCTCGTTAAAACCGATATCCGTTTATTGATTTTGCCGAAATTATTCTTTTTCGCCAAAAACTATTGCAAATCCATTCATAAAAGGATATCATTAAGTGACTATATGGATTCCTATGCCCTCCCTCTGATGCGGAGGAAAACAGGCAGTCCGTATGAAGCACAAACGCTCATCATGAATTATAACACAAAAGCGCGTCTGTGTGTATAGGGAAAACGTAAATTTTTTACATTATTATTTATATTGCATCCCTGTGCGCGCCGACCCCGACATGTTCCGTTCCCTCCGCGCAGAAACGGAAAAATTCAGAGAAAGGCATGTGACTATTATGCTTCCCCTTGACCATTTTACAGAAGCAGCTGCTGCGGCTCTCCGGGCTCAGGGTTTGTCACCCGAAAAAATGACAGCAGCGGTTCGCATGGACCTGGGCTTTGACAACAACTACGGTGAAAGCTGGCTGATCTACGAAAAGGAAACGCGCACCGTTCACCGCGTCGAAGGCGACCCCAAATCCATCCCTCACCTCAAGAAATCAAAAAAACTGGAAGACTACGGCAAGCTCGCCGACGCAGCCGTCTGCAAATACGTGGACAGCTTCTGTCTGGACTATTATTCCGACCTGACCGTGGATACATGCATGTCGTCCAACCGTCTGCTGGTTCTGCGGCATGAAACCCTCCGTCCCGAAGTCGATCCCAAGCTGGACAAGGAAGAACGGGACAAAATCTTCCTCGAATGGAACCGTGACGCCGTCACCGAGATCAAGGCGTTCTGCACCAATGCGAAGCGTCAGCGTCTCTTCTGCTTCTGCGAAATCGTGGACCGCTTCCTCCGCGGCGACAATGTCACGGACGACGACCAGATCTTCGATCAGTTCAACGCGAAGTGTCCCAAGTGCGGCAAGGTCTACGAGAATCAGTTCCGCAAGGTATGTCCCGACTGCCAGAACCGCGGCGCCATCGTCAAGAGACTGATCCAGTTCCTCGCACCGCATAAAATTCACGCCATCGTCGTCATTCTCTGTATGCTCGCGACCTCCGGCATCTCCCTGATTAACCCGATCATCAGCGGCCGGATCCTCCTCGACGACGTCATCAATCAGAACGGTAAGTGGCACACCGTAAGCGCCCTCTTTGCGGTTCTCTTCGTGATCGTGGGGCTCGCTCTCCTTTCCCTTGCCGTCAACATTCTTCAGAACTGCTCCAACGCCAAGCTGTCCACACGTATGGCAAACCATATGCGCCAGAAAGTATTCGATGCCCTCATGGCGCTGGACCTCGGCTACTTCAACAAGCACTCCACCGGTCAGCTCGTCAACCGTGTCAACTATGACGCAGAACGTATCCGTGCATTCTACATCGACGGTATCCCGAACTTCGTCATCAATGTGCTCAACTTCATCGGTCTGACCTTCTTCCTCTTCTCCCTGAACTGGAAGCTGACCTGCATCGTCTTCATCCCCGTTCCGATTATCGTCATCATTTTCCGCGTCATGCTGCCGAAGATGGGACGCATGTACACCAGACAGTGGAGAGCTTCCCATTCGCTCAACTCCATGCTCGGTGACTCCCTCAACGGTATCCGTGTCGTCAAGGCGTTCTCCAAGGAAGCGGAAGAAACCAACCGTTTCTACGGCTACTCCGAACGTCTCTACGACGCAAACCTCAAGGTCAACATCACCTCCCTCACGATTTTCCCCGTTGTCAGCCTCCTCATCGGTCTGTCTTCTCAGGCAATCTGGGGCGTCGGCGGTCTCTCCGTTCTCGGTCAGGATATGACCTACGGTGAATTCACCACCTACCTCGGCTACATCGGCATGATCTTCGGTCCCCTTCAGTTCTTCTCCACGTTCACCAACCTCCTCACGGATACCATCAACTCCGCTCAGCGTATGTTTGAAATCCTTGACATGGTTCCGGACGTCATGGAAGCTCCCGATGCACTTTCCGTTCCCGAATTCAAGGGCGACATCGACTTCAACAACGTTTCCTTCCACTACAATCCCAACCGTCCCATTCTCAAGGACGTTACCATCAAGATCAAGGCGGGCGACAACATCGGTCTCGTCGGGCACACCGGCTCCGGCAAGAGTACCATCGTAAACCTCATCACCCGTATGTACGACCCCATCTCCGGTCAGATCAAGGTGGACGGCATTGACCTGAAAAACATCAAGACCGCAGACATCCGCCGCAACATGGCAATCGTTTCCCAGGAAATCTACCTGTTCCGCGGTACCATCGCCGACAATATCCGCTACGCGAAGCCCGACGCCACCATGGACGAAGTCATCGCAGCGGCAAAGGCAGCAAATGCTCACGACTTCATCGTACGTCTCCCCGAAGGCTACGAAACCGAAGTCGGTGCAGGCTCCCGTTCCCTCTCCGGCGGTGAACGTCAGCGTGTCTCCATTGCACGTGCACTCTTAATGTCTCCTTCCATCCTCATTCTGGACGAAGCGACCGCCGCAATGGATACCCAGACCGAACGTCTCATCAGCGATGCGCTTTCCAAGCTGGTTCAGGGACGTACCTGCATCACCATCGCACACCGTCTCTCCACCCTCAAGGACTGCAACTACCTCTTCGTTATCGAAAACGGTGAGATTGCGGAAGAAGGCCCGCCGGATGAGCTTCTTGCCAAGGGCGGCGTTTACTACAAGCTGTTTACTCTTCAGAGCGAGGCCATGAAGAAGGTTCTCGCCGGTATGTGATTAGGAGGTTCATCATGGCAAGCGAAAAGACCACTGTAAAAACCGAAAATAAAAAAGAAGAAATCAAGAAGACCAACGCGGTCAATGCCAAGACCAGCGCGGAAGCTCTCGCAGAAGCAACCGATGAGGACGGCAATATCGATACCGACAAGCTGTTCAAGCACCGCGAATCCATTGACCTGACTCCCGAAAACGCGTGGTTCTCCCAGTCTGCGGGCGGTCTGATCTCCCTCAGAATCATCAATGCGGAAGGGGTTGAGGAAACCTTCGAGCGCATCGTGCTCCGCCGTTCCTTCCCCATCTCCGCTCCCGATGAATTCCTCTCCGTACGCGAACCCGACTCCAGAATCAAGGGCCGCGGCTCCGAAATCGGCATGATCCGCAACATCAACATCTTCGACAAGGATACCGTCGCACTCCTCAACGCCGAGCTGGATCTGAGATATTTCACTCCCACCATCACCAGAATCGTTTCCGCGAAGGAAAAATTCGGCTACAACTACTGGGATGTCGAAACCACCGCCGGCAACGTTTCCATGGTTCTCAACAACCCCTTCAACAACATCCGTTCCCTCGAAGACGGCAGAATCTTCATCGCCGACATGGACGGCAACTGCTTCATCATCCCCGACGTCACGAAGCTTGACCGCCAGAGCTACAAGTACATAGAAATCTACATCTGATCCCGCATCAGTTCCACTGTACGCGACAACATCTGAGAGGCAACCGGATTCTCCGGCTATGGTGATAATATGAGATTGATCTATGATTTACCCGAAATCGATCAGGCCGCCTATGACGCGCGGATCGACGATGGGGAAAAATTAATGTATTGTATCCCGTTCAACGTCCAGGACGACGTTTTCGTGAACGGGTGGACTGTGGTGACCGACCGGCGCATCTACTGCATCCTCGACGGCAAGATCCTGCGTGAGTTCGAGCTTGCAAAGTGTACCGTCTTCTCCACCGAAGTCCTGTACGGCAACTGCGGCTTCTATGCCGTGATCGATGGCGTGACAACCATCATCTGCCGCTTCCTGAGCGGACGGAATCTGCCGAGATACTCCGTGCTGATTCATGCCTGCGAGGATCTGGCGGAAAAGTGCCGGGAAAAGCGCGAGCCCGGTGATCCCGTGGTCAACAATGAGCCGGAACGCTTCTGCCCCAAGTGCGGACGTCCCTTCATCCGCGGCACCAAGCTCTGTCCCTTCTGCCGCGACACCAAGGAAGTTTACAAGAAGCTCTGGGGTCTCACCAAGGGTCTCCGCTTCATGCTCTTCTTCCCGCTGATCGTGTCCGTAATTTCCCTCATCATCCAGTTCGTTCTTCCCGCAATCCAGAAAACCGCGGTCAACGACTACCTGACCAACGAAGCGGTTTACAGCGAAAGCATTTCCCTCACCGACCCGAACATGCAGGCGTTTGTGCTGATCTTCATCGCGATCATCGCAATCGACCTCGTTCAGCGTATCCTCGGCGTTATCCAGAGCCGCCTTTCCGCGATCTCCGGCAACAAATTCACGCTGATGATGCGTACCCTCCTTTACGAAAAGATTTCCACCCTTTCCATTGCGTCCATCTCCCGGAAATCCACCGGTGACCTGATGGGACGCATCACGGGCGACGTCAACGCGGTTCAGGCATTCATGACCGGTCAGCTGCCGTCCCTGTTCACCCAGCTCACTTCCTTCGTTCTCGCGCTCGTATTCCTGCTCATCCTCAATCCGCTGATGAGCCTCTTCGTATTCGTTCCGATTCCGCTCGTTGTGTACCTCGTCTCCAGATTCTGGTCCACGATGCAGAGTCTGAACAAGAAGAACTGGATCCTCGCGCACCACGTAAATCTGTACCTTCAGGACATCATGAACGGTGTCCGCATCGTCAAGGCGTTCGGCAACGAATCCCGCGCGATCGAAGGCTTCCACAAGCGCACCGACCGTTCCTCCCATCAGGCGGAATTCAACGCGCTCCTGTACGATACCATCTTCCCGCTCCTCGGCTTTGCGGTACGTATCGGTTCCTACCTGATTCTCTTCTACGGTAACTACCTCCTCTTCACGGGCGAGATGAACTACGGTGACCTGCACCAGTTCAACTCCTACGCGAACATCATCTACGGTCCTCTGCTCTGGATCACCTTCATTCCGAGAAACATTTCCGCGTTCCTGACCTCTCTCGGCAAGGTTCTGGAAATCCTCGAAGAAGAACCCGAAGTTGCCGATATCGGGCTCCCGATTGATATCGCGATCGAAGGCGACGTGGAACTCAGAGACGTTACCTTCGGCTACGAAACCTACAACCCGGTTCTCGAAAAGATCAGCGTAGACGTCAAGAAGGGCGAAATGATCGGTATCGTCGGCCACTCCGGCTGCGGCAAGACCACGCTCATCAACCTCCTGATGCGTCTGTACGACGTAACCGAGGGTGCCATCCTCATCGACGGCGTCAACATCAAGGACATCTCCCAGAACGCGCTCCGTTCGCAGATCGGTGTCGTTCTTCAGGAAACCCACCTGTTCTCCGGTTCCATCCGCGACAACATCAAGTACGCGAAGCCCATGGCATCCGATGAAGAAGTCATCGCGGCGGCAAAGCTCGCAAATGCGCACGACTTCATCGTAAACCTGCCCGAAGGCTACAACACCATGATCGGTGAAAAGGGTTACTCCCTCTCCGGCGGTGAACGTCAGCGTGTGGCAATTGCACGTGCGCTCATCCATGACCCGAGAATCCTCATCCTCGACGAAGCGACCGCGGCACTCGACACCGAGACCGAAAAGCTCATTCAGGATGCAATCAACAAGCTGACCAAGGACCGTACCTCCTTCTGTATCGCCCACCGTCTGTACACGCTCCGCAATGCGGACAAGCTGCTGGTTCTGGACAAGGGTCACCTCGTGGAATACGGTACGCACTCCGAGCTTCTCGAGCTCAAGGGCTACTACTGGAAGCTGGTTATGGCACAGCGTCAGGACTCCGGTATGCTGGACAAGGCGAACAAGGCCATCGCGGCGAAGAAATCCTCCTAACAAAACACAATTCCGGCTCGTTTCCCACGGGTCGGAATTTTTATTCGTCTTGAAGATCAACTGTATTAAATAATCTCACAATTGCACTTATTGACAAAACTAATATTTTGCGTTATAATTATTAATAATAATTAACAGTTGTGAGATGTCAGCATGCCAAATGAAAATATGGACAAAGAAATAATTTACTCTCAGATTGCGGGTTCTGACCATATAAAAAAACTCGGACAATATTTTACAAATCGCGATGTTGCAGACTTCATGTGTTCATGGGCATGTCAGGGTGCACAAAAAATATTAGATCCTGCTGTCGGTAATAGTGTTTTTTTTACTCATGCAAGAAAGTATTCACCACAGGGGAGTCTGGTAGGCTATGAAATCGATCCTATCATTCTTAATTATTTTGGTAACCCTACAGGAGCGTCAATTCACAACAGTGATTATCTGTTAACAGATTGGACTGAAAAATATGATGCAATCGTGTGTAATCCTCCGTACAACAGATTTCAAGCAATCGAGAACAGAGAAAACATACTGAACAGCATAGAAACCCACACAGGCGTGAAATACAGTGCTTACACAAATCTCTATGTTTTATTTTTAATCAAAAGTATTTACCAGCTCTCTGACACAGGTAGATTGGCATATATAATTCCGACGGAGTTTTTGAATTCGAAATATGGAATTCCGATCAAACGTTATTTGGTTGACAACAGAATACTTCGGGCAATAATCAATTTTGATAACAATCATGAAATGTTTTTCAATGCGACAACAACCTGCTGTGTGCTCTTGATTGATAAATCTCCTAAAAAGTATGTCGAATTTTATAATCTATCATCTATTAATGACTTAAAAAATATTATTATCGGAGATTCCTCTTCTGCTGCAATTCAGGAATATTATAATAATCTGGTTCCCGATAAAAAATGGCGTTCCGTTATCCATCATGAAAGTCCCGCGACCTACAGAAACCTCACAAAAGTTTCCAGTTTTTGTACTGCCGCAAGAGGAGTAGCAACTGGAGCAAATGAGTATTTCTGCCTATCTCACTCAGACCTTATGCAGTATCATATCACAGACAATTGTGTCTCAAAATGCATCTGTCGTTCCGCTGATGTGACAAATATATTTTTTGATGAAAAACATTTTAATCAATTGAGCGAAAAAGGTAAAAAAGTATATTTATTAGATGTGTCGGAAAATCAGGAAGCACACATACAGAGTTACCTTCAGATAGGTTTGGAACAAGGAATCGACAAAAAATACTTGCCATCACACCGAAAGCCTTGGTACTCTATGGAAAAAAAACGTGTTGCACCGATCTGGGTTTCATCTGCATGCAGAAACAATATGAAATTTGTCAGAAATCTCACCGATACAAATGCACTTACTACTTTTCACTCAATATATATTCATCCGGAATATGAATCCTGTACCAATTTAATTTTTTGCTATTTTTTAACTTCGGTGGCACAGTCTATTATTAAGCAAAACAGAAAAGAACTTGGTAACGGTTTAGATAAGTTTCAGCCAAATGATTTTAATAATGCCAAAATGCTGGACATCCGGGTGATTAAAGAAAGTGATGTGAATCGTATCAATCATGTGTACAGCACAATGTGTGTTGATGGTTTAACTTCGCATATCGATGAATTGAATACCATATTCACGAAATATTTGTCCGAATGAATAAAAGCCATGGTTTTGTAGGTCCATGGCTTTTTTATTCAGTCAAGCAGAAACTCATTGCTTTTTGGCATTCTTTTTCTGAACAGCAACCTTGTTTGCCTGAACTATCAGAGACAGAAACTCAGAAGGCGTACGTTTTACGGCATATTCAAGATTTTTATACATTGAAGATTGTAAATTACCATTATTGCTGGGGTTTACATATATATCAGGTATCCATGCCGTCGGAAAAACAATGCATTTTTCAAGCCCAATGGTCATATTAGGTTTGAAACTAATCAAAAAAGTTGCAACATATAGATTTGCGTTTGGTTTTTTGTCATAAAAATCAATCAAACCAACCGCCTTGGAAATGTCATCTTTATTCTTTCGTCCACCCAATACAGAGGATTTGATATTAACATATGATTCTTTGTTATCGCCATAACAAAAACGAAAATCATAAACTCCTACTTCAGACTCCGCAGCATGAACACTGTCAAATCCCAGCAACTGAGCCTGACTCTCAAGTCCCTGACTGATAACTTCCTCAACAATTCGCCACACTGTTCTGCCTTTCGCAGCTTTTCTCCATCCATAAGGCATAATTCTTGTGTTTGCTATCGGAATATCTCCAATATTCTGAATCAGCAGATTAAGTTTATCTTCAAGATACGCTCTTTCCTGCTCCACTTCATTGTAATAATTGGTGTTGGACATAATAAGACCTCCTGAACTATAAATGATGTACAATATTATACCATAAAATATTATAAATTGAAAGCACGATTCACATTTAAAGTAAAATCAAACTTAAAAACTTAAGGAGACACTTTACAATCCATTTCCACCGATCATTTTGTTTCATCCACTGTCTGGTACACCAAAGATTATGTGAATTTTTCCTGTAAATCCCTGAAATACCTTGCAAAAACAGCACTCAGTGTGCTATAATATTGAGTAGAAAAGAATCACCCGGAGGTCACCCATGAGCATTCAGGCAAAAGTACTGGTGGAAAGATCCGCCAAGACCATATATCTCGATCAGGAAACCGTAATCAAGCAGTTTGACCGGAAATATCCGACGTCCGTCATCCTCAGCGAAGCGCACTGTCAGGCACTCGCGGCAGAAAACGGACTGAAAGCGCCCCGCGTTCTCCGTGTTGACAACGTGGACGGTCAGTGGGCAATCCACTCCGAATACATTCCCGGCGTCACTCTCTGGGAAGCGATGAAGAGCGCGGAAGACATGGGTCCCCTGCTCGACCGGTTTGTGGATTTCCAGATGTCCCTGCACGATACGGAGCTGCGTGACCTGCCCTGTCTGCACGAATTTGCGGCACACAAGCTGGCACTCTCGCCCCTTGACTCCGTGAAGCGGTACGAACTCCAGAACATTCTCGAAAACATGCCGGAAGAGAAGAAAATCTGCCACTGCGACTTCGTTCCGTGGAACATCATTCTCAGGAACGACAACCCGGACGATCCCTACATCCTTGACTGGCCCTTCGCATGCCACGGCAACAAGGACGCGGACGTAGCGCAGACCTTCCTGACCTTCAACGTTTACGGCGAATCCGCTCTCGCAGTGGACTACGTGAAGCTGTACGCGGAAAAGAGCGGCTCCTATCTCCGCGGTATTCTCCGCTGGGTTCCCATTCTCGCCGCATGCCGCATTGTATCGCCCCACATCGAAGAAAGAAAGACCGAACACGCCATCCTCGAGCACTTCGCAAACGTATCGAACCTCAAAATCTAAACCGGGCGCCCCAGCGGGCATAACGGCGCACTTGAGGCGGAGAGATAAACTTGATCCCACGACCTTCCGCGGCACGGTAAACGGTGCGCTGAGGCAGCTGTGGGTTTGCGAACGTCGATTGTTCAGCGGCACTGATATAACAAAAAGCAGCCATTCCGTTTTGGGGAGTGACTGCTTTCTTTGTTTTGGGTTACTTCATCAGTCTCTGCATCAGCAGGGAGATTGTTGCGTCGCGGTGGATGTAGTCGACGTGTTCGATGGTGCCTTCGTACTTACCGTATTCGTACGCCCAAGTTTCGGGATTCACGTACGGTCTCGGCTGTTCGGAAACGATGTACAGATTCGGGTTGATGATGCCCGCGATGGTGGAGATATCCCAGATCACGCGGCTCCACGAAACGGCGTTCTTCGGCTTGCATGCCGCAACGTTGTCGCAGAGATAATCGCCGAGAGGAGAATTGCCGCGGAGGAAGTGCTCGAGCTCGTAGATGTCCATGGTGAGATGGGAAACGCCGCCCATGCACGGGAACTGGAGCATCGGCACACCGGACTTGAACACGGCATTGGTCGCATTGATGTCGCCGGCGAGGTTGAACTCGGGATGCGCGAACCATCTTGCAACGCCGCCGAGCCAGATGATCGCGATCTTTTCCTTGATTTCGGGATGGAGCAGGATCGCGGATGCAACGTTGGTGATGGCGCCGATGGGCACGATGTAGGTCATACCGTCGTACGCCATAACGGTTTCGGCAATCTTATGCGCCGCTTCGGACTCAACGGGAGTGTCGACGTCGGGCATTCTTTCCGTCGAGCCGCGGTAGTACGGAGGAATCTTCGCGCCGTGGGATTCGTTCACGAGCTTTGTGCAGATTCCGATTTCGCGGTAGCTCTTTTCCATACCGTCTGCGAAGGATTCGCTGTTGCCGTTGTGGAACGGAGCCGCCGTGATGCACGCAAGATCGATCTTGTCCGGTGCCAGCATCGCCAGTGCGACAGCGAACTGGTCATCGATCTCGTTGTACGTGTCGGTGTCGAGAATCACACGCTTGATTCCCGGCTGCTTCAGAGATTCGGTAATGTTGAACATGGTGGGTCTCCTTTATGGAAATGATTTTTACATTACGATTTCAGGTCAAATTCCTGACGCATGACTTTGTTCGCTTCGACCATGCGGTCGCGGTAGACTTCCTCGAGATTGCCCGATGCGGCACATTCGCGGATGAGGCGGTAGGTGGCGTTGGCGATCTTCGGGTATGCACTGCCGAACGCGAGCGCGAAATCAAACGATGCGGTATCGAGAATCAGGTCGAGCATATTCACGGAATCGTTGTCGCGGAGCACATGCAGCATGGACTGGTTCACGTATTCGTCGTAGATATAGCCATAGGAGGCAGCGTTCAGTGCGGAAAGCGTGATTGCGGCGAATTCCCCGTTCGTGTGGTTCACGGGCACGGCAAACACCAGCTCGTTGTTGGAAATCAGGGTCTTGTAGTCCCCGTCCGCGGTCTGCTTCGGCAGGGGCAAGATTCCCCAGTCGGCGTCGGCGTTCGTCATCCAGTTCATGACGTAGAGATAATCCGCGAGGAATGCAGACTTACCCTCGGCAAATGCCGTCACCGCACCGCCGTCCGCGCTGATGTTCGACATGGAGTCGTTGTACAGCGTCTTCATCACATCCATCGCCGGCTGAACTTCGTCGAGTGTGTATCCGATCAGGGGTCTGCGTCGGGTTCCGGTGGTGACAAACTCATTCCCGGACGCCTTGAAGATGAGATCCGGCACGCGCGACGCGGTATTTTCCGCCGTGAAGGTGTAGTATGCCGACAAGCCGCCCGACGTACGGGTTTCATTCAGACCGCGCACGGCTTCGTTCAGCTTCAGGTATTCGTCCCACGTCCACTCGCCTGCCACAACGGAGGAGTAGACCGCATCCGGATCCGCACCCGCTTCGGTGAGAACGGTTTTGTTCATATAGAGAGCAGTGTAGGACGACGGAGAGATCGACGCATGCCCCGCCACGCCGTAGGTGGTGAATCCGCCCGAGGTCATGGCAGAGGAATCGGCGTTGAAGTACGGCTGATCGATGTCGAAGAACGGCAGGGACCGCATGTTGATGAGCGTCTCCTCGATGCGGAAATTGCCGATCATGTACACCGGAATCATGAGAAGATCCGTGTAGTAGTCTCCCGCCGACACCGCCTGCTTCAGCTCGGTCAGCATCGTATCCGCGTTCGTGAGGGACATGACCAGCGACACGCCGAGCGTTTCCTCAACCTTCGCATTCCGCTCCACTGCCAGCTTGGACACAGGGGATTCCATGTCCTCCGGCGCGATGTACTCGGTCGCGGGCGTCGTGATGAAGAAAACCGCACCGCCGTAGTCGCGCTCGGGCAGCTCGCTCAGGTACTGCTCCGCCATTGCCCGTCCGTCCGATGAGCTGTCGTATTTCGTGTATTCGGTATAGGTGTAATCCTGCGCGTCCGCGTTCGGGGATGACGTTTCCGCCGTTTGTGCCTGCTCTGACGAGATATCGTTGACGATGATGAATCCGCAGGACGAGAAGGACAGTGACGCCGCCAGAAGCAGTGCGCTGATACGGGTGAATTTCATTGGGGTACTCCAGTATATATTTAATGTAGGGAAATCCGGTCAATCTGCCGCCGGGATCCGGTAAAACATGGTTTCCCGACCATGGCAGATATTACCGGTTAAAATCATGGGGAAAGTATGGTATAATGGAAACGTGCCGGATCGCCCGGTACATCAGGCATGAAACAAAAGGAGTTTTTTATGAAACCGATTTTCAGAACCATACTGACATCCGCCGCCGCAGCCGTTCTGCTGTGCTTTTCCGCCATACCGTCCGCCGCTCAGAATGCCCGAATCACAACCACGTCCGGCTACCGCATCATTGAGAACGGCGTGAACGTGACCGCGGACGGCTGGAATTACGACGGCGTCGTCTACAAGGTCAACAACACCGCCTATGTCGGACTGCGGGAGTTCTCCTGTTTCGCGGACAATTCCGTCGTGAGCTGGAACGAGGACGCCCTGACCGCGACGGTGACAACGGATTCGCTGACCGTGACCGCCGTCGAGAATGCGCGCTCCATGGAAGCCAACGGACGGATTCTCTGGTGCGAGTTCGGGATCTTCCGCATCGACGACGCCCTGTACGTTCCGCTGAGGCAGATTGCGCAGGCTTTCGGATTCGATGCCGATTACGTATCCGCAGAAAACCGTACTTATCTGACCCGCCGCCGTGGTGCCATTGTCTCCGGGGACGACTACTACGACACCGAGGAGCTGCACTGGCTTGCCCGGATCATTCACGCGGAGTCGCAGGGAGAGCCGTTCACCGGCAAGCTCGCCGTCGGGAATGTCATCCTCAACCGCGTGGACGATCCCGGATTCCCGGACACCATCTACGGCGTGATTTTCGACAAGCGCAACGGAACCCAGTTCACGCCGACCGCAAACGGCACCATCTACAACACGCCCGGTGAGGAGTCGGTGATGGCGGCAAAAATCTGTCTCGAGGACACGCGGCTCTCGGAGGAAATTCTGTACTTCCTCAACCGGCGGATCGCCTCGAGCATGTGGATCGTCGAAAACTGCCGGTTCGTGATGGAAATCGGCGGACACAGCTTCTACGCGCCGTGATTATTTCAGTTCCAGTTTTTTGACACGATCCTTGATGCGGCGTACGTCCTTCATCATTTTCAGGCTGTCGGACAACAGGCGCACCTTGGATTCGCGGTGATTGAGCACGGTGACGGGGTATTCGCGGATGGTTTTGCCCATCTTCTGCGCGATGAGGAGCACTTCGAAATCAAACGCCCAGCCGTTGACCGTGGTGTTTGCGAAAATCTTCCGCGCAGTCTCGCCGACGAAGAACTTCATCCCGGTCTGGGAGTCACTTCCGCGGAATCCCGCCGTCATGGAGAGGACCTTGATGAACGTCTTTGACGCGAGCTTTCTGAGGAACGTGTATCCGGCATATCCGTCGGGATGAATCGCACGGGATCCGATGAGAAGATCGCCGCCTTTTTCGCGGATGTCGGTCAGCATCTCACCGATGATCTCCGCACCGTACGCGAGGTCGCTGTCCGTGAAGCAGACGTAGTCGCCGCACGACGCCAGCATGCCGAGCCGCACTGCACTTCCCTTTCCGGCGTTCTTCTCTGCGGTCACAAGACGGACTTTCCCGTGAGTAAGCGCATGTTCCGCGGCAAACTTTTCGATCAGCGCGCCGCATCCGTCTGTGGAGCCGTCGTCGGAGAAGATCACTTCATAATCAATCGCGTGAACCGCGGCATAAGCCTCGAGGGCATCGGTCAGATCCTTCGCGCAGGCTTCTGCCACGGTTTTTTCGTTGTACATGGGGATGATAACGGATAAAATCATAATTTCACCTTGAATACGGAAAGATTTACATCCACCGTGACGTCCAGGGTTTCCCGTTCGGCGAGTCTGGCGCGTCCGGCTTCGGTGGTTTTATAGTAGAACGGCGTCATCACAAAGAGCGATGCGATGTCCGCTTTGTTTTCGATGGATGCGGTATAGGTCAGGTTCCGGCGGTCTGCGAGCTCGAATCCGTCGGGTGTATCGGGCAGGCTGTCGGAAAGATGCACGTCGTCGTAGATGAGCTGCCGCATCTCGATGAGGTGATTCCGCCCGGACGAAACGACGAGGAGGATGCCGTCATCTGTGAGAATCCGGCGCGCTTCGTCTCCCGCAACCGGTGCAAACATGCTCACGGCGCAGGTGACAGCGTGATCCTTCACGGGCAGATGGAAGATATTCCCCGGCATGAACGCGCACGAAACGGGAGAATACAGCTCCGCACCGATGCCGTCCCGGGAGAGCCAGCCCTTCGATTTTGCGAGCTTCGATGCGCACTCGGCGGCGTATTTCGATGCGTCAAACCCGAGCGCAAGAACGCTGTGTCCGGTTTTATCGTGCAGTTCCCCGGCGAAACGGCAGGTGTGGTATCCCTCGCCGCATCCCATGTCGCAGAGCACGGCGTCACCGGAGGTGTATTCCGCCATGATTTCAGCCACCGCGGAGCTGATTCCGGCGTAGTATCCCTTCGCGAGGAAGTCGACCCGCGCGCGGACCATGTCTTTTTCGTCCCCGGTGCGGGCGTTTTTCTCTTTCCCGGGCGGAAGCATATTCACGTACCCGGATTTCGCGATGTCGAAGGTATGTCCCGATGCACACACAAGGGAGCGGTTCTCACGCCGCAGTTCCCCGCCGCACACGGGACAGGTGATGATGTTGAAGATGGTGGTCATTGTGGTATGGTTATAATATTTGATAAATGATTTGTCGTTTTCCATATGGGTATTTTCTCGCTGTCGTTAACATAAGCCAAACCCGATAGCTGTCACTCTAACGCCACCCTTTGTCATTCAGAGGGCGAAAATCGCTTTCGTGCCAACTGCATTCTGCGCCCGAAGAATCTTTGCATGTCCTGCTCAGCTCGGAATATGTCCGTGGTATTCTTTCCTATTCAGGGGAAGGTTACTCACGAACAATTATTTAGAATGGTTTGCACAAATATTATTTCTGCAAATTATGCGTTATCACAAAGCGAGTCCCCTTCAGCCGAACAGTCAGGATAACCACGGACATATTCCGGGCTTAATAGGACATTTACAGATTCTTCGGGCAGGACATTGGGCTTTTATTTACAGGATAGCCCGCCCTCTGAATGACAGAATTGCATTTTGGGTTTATAGACGGAGGTTTATCTAAAATCAATGCCACTGTCTTCTCCCGCCGGTTTCACTCCGTAATCGCCTTGATGAGCTTCGCGTGAAGGGCGTACCGCTCGGACTGGATGATGTTCGTACACGTGGACATCGTGATGATCCGGTCGGTTTCGGTGAACGTCATTTCCTTCTCGAGCTTGGAGTTGCCCTTGACCTCTTCGCAGAACGCGAGGAATTCGTCCGTCGTCCTGAAGCCCGTCTTGAAGTAGTTGTAGTCCATGCGGGTCTTGTACACCGAGAACGGCTCGTAGATGAAAATGCCGTCGTTGGTGTAGATATTGATCGTGACGTCGTTGAAGTAGTTCACGTCCTTGATGAATTTCTCGACGTCGTGGAACATGGCGCCGGTGGTGATATTATGCCCGTACATGACGGTGTTGAAATTCTTCGTGATGTCCTCATAGTTGCGGTAGTCCACGAAAATGGAACCGTTCGGGAGGAATTCGCCGGTGTACGCGTGGTTGAGGTAGTAGTCGTTGTCCTCGCCCTGCACCAGCGGGTAGTCAATCGTCGTGCCCTCGATGCTGATCCAGCCGTAGATATCGGGATTGATCTGCGCGAGGGATGCGATTCCGGCACGCATGCGCTCGAGGACTTCGTTGTTGTTCTTCTGTACGGCAGTGGATGCGGCCTGCGCCATTTCCTGCTCGATTCCGGCGATGCGGTCGGTGAGACTCACCATGGACTGCCCTTCGGTGTCGCCGGAAAGGTAGCTGACCTCGCCTTCCTCAGGCTTGAACGCGTCGATGTCGCTGAAATTGAACCCGGACGAGAAGAATTCCTCCTGAAGCTGGGCGTAGATTTCCGCACTGCGCTGTTTGTCGATCATATTCTGGATGAGCAGACCGCAGCTGACGATGAACACGACGAGGCAGAGCCAGAAAATGCACCGTCTTGCGATCTCGAACGGGGAGATGCCCTTTTTCGCGGCGGCGGCGGGACTGAGCTCGATATCGTCCTCGGTCAGGTCGTCGAGCGAGTTGATGAACAGACCGCCCGCAAAATCCGCCTTCGAGCCGTCCAGCTCCATCTCGGATTCCGCCGCGCGCTCGCGTTCTTCCTCCCGCGTTTGTTTATAGTTTTTTAACTGTGTTAATAATTTCATCGATACTCCAGATGCACCGGACGGCAGAAGACGCGTCCGAATGCAGACAATTCGCCATTATTCATGTACTATTATACATCAATATCGCGGGCAATCAAGTGTTTTTGATGATTTTTATTTAAATTTTATATGAAAATGCAGGAAGACAGCAGTTCCGCGAAAAAAGTCGTACAGAAGTCTGTGAAAACTTTGTGAAACCCCTTGCGCGGCGGCGATGATTGTGCTATAATTCCCATGTACCAGAAAGACGGAAGCATAGCTCAGTTGGTCAGAGCGTTCGGTTCACATCCGAGAGGTCTTGGGTTCGAGCCCCAATGTTTCCATAAAACTCCTCATACCGCAGGTGTGTGGAGTTTTATGCTTTTGGCGGACGAGAACACAAATAAAAGTTCCGCAGACTGACGTCAGTTCTGAGGATTCGTTCATCGGCACAGATGCATTATATTCCAAAAACAAACA